>JBKJYX010000082.1:0-2943 GCA_046715575.1 Sphingomicrobium sp.
CAGCGCGACCTGCTGCCGCCACGGCGTCGCGCCGACCAATTGGCCGGTCTTCAAATCCTGAAGATTGTCGTTGGCAATGGTCGCGACGCCAAAGATGATCGCGGTCACGAACAAAGCGAAGGCGACCAGACTTTGCGATGCATCGACGCCGATGTCGCGCCCGAAAATGGCGACGAGGATCAAGGAAATGCCGAGCACGGTCAGGATGCCGACCCCCGAAACCGGGCTGTTGGACGCGCCGATCAAGCCCGCCATGTAGCCAGTGATCGCCGCAATAATCGCGCCGGCGACGAGGATGTAGAGCAAGCTCAGGCCGATGGTCAGCCCCGGAGCGGCGGCGATCGGGCCGCTCTGCGCGAACGCCGACAACAGCAGGCCGATCGGGATCATCGAGCCGAGGATCGTCGCGCCGATGATGCCGATGGGAAGGTCGCGATCGGTCAGCGGGAGGCTGTCCTGGCCGACGACCTTGCGCTCGCGGCTGGCGGCGAGCGCCGAGGTGACGCCTTTGACGATCGGGCCAATGATCCGGAGCAGGGTCCAGATCGCGGCGACGCCCATCGTCCCGGCGCCAATAAAGCGCACCTTTTGGCGGAATACGGTGTTGACGAAAGTCTCGACGTCGGTCGCCGGCAGGCCGGCCGAAGTCAGCCACGGAACCAGCACGAACCAGCTGATGATCAGACCGACCAGCATCGCGATGCCGACCGCCACGCCGACCAGATGGCCGACGCCGATCAGCGCCATCGACAGGCTGGTGGTGACGGTCGTCGCTCCGCCGGCGAAGCCGAACGTGCGGGCGGCCTCGGTCGCGGCGATCTTGGTCTGGGCGAGGATCGCGTAGGCGGCGGCGACCAGCGAGCTCCAGATGATCATCAACAGGCCCCGGCGGTTTTCCTCGGCCCCGCCGACGCCCGCGCCAACCTTGAGCACTTCGGCCGCCGCCACGCCTTCGGGGTAGGGCAGGTCCGAGCCGGTCACCAGCGCGCGTCTCAGCGGCACCGAGTACATCACGCCCAAGATGCCGCCCAGGGCGATCACCGCGACCGACAGCCAGAACGGGAAACCGGTCCACCAGCCGACCATGATCAGGCCGGGCAGGACGAAGATGATCGCCGACAGCGTCCCCGCCGCCGAGGCGATGGTCTGGACGATGTTATTCTCCTGGATGGTCGCGTCGCGGACGAACTTGAGCACCGCCATCGAAATCACCGCGGCCGGGATCGACGTCGCGAAAGTGATGCCGAGCTTGAGCCCGAGATAGACGTTGGCGGCGGTGAACACGACGGTGATGAGCGCGCCGAGGATGATGCCGCGAAGCGTCAGTTCCTTGAAAACGCCCGCTGCCGCGGCTTCGCCGTTCCTTGCCATCGCTCGCCTTCCCTTGAACCTATGCGTCGACGCAGTCCTTTGCCGGAACCGGGCTCGAGTGGCGCCGCACGACTTGCCAGCGGTCGTCCTCGTAGACCCACACGTCGGTCAGCAGCACGCAATCCTCGATTTCGCGACCGAGATATTTAACGCGCCACTTGGCCTGGACGGTGCCGACCATCACCTGGTCGAGGACCACGGCGTCGCCGATTTCCAGCTCGATGCTGACCAACTCGCGCCGCTGGATCGCATCGAGCCATTCTTCGCGAGTTAAGGTGAACGGGCCGCTGGCGCGCGTACCGATCAGCACGAAGCGCGGGTGGACCAGCGATTTGAGCAGATCCATGTCCTTGGCGCACAAGGCGTCGCGCCACTGGCGCTCGACCGCTTCGATCAGCTCGCAGGTTTTATCGGCGCTCTTATCGGCCACGCATCAGCCCTCCGAGGATTCCGCGCAGCAACTGGGTGCCGAGCTGTCGCCCGACCGAGCTGGCCACCGCGCGTCCGGCAGATTGCATCATCTTGTCGGTCATGGTCGGGCGGGCGGCCTCGCGCGCGGCGCGGTCGGCGACGCGCTGCTCCTCGCGCTGGCGCTGGGTCTCGAGCCGCTCCTGCTCGCGCTGCAGCCGCAATGCTTCGCGAGCGGCGACCGCATCCGCCTTGGCCTGATCGGCGGCCGCGCGCTCGGCGTCCGTGCTGGCCTTGACCGCGGCGGCCGCCGCCGCTGCCTCGCTCGCCTTGGCGGCAAGCATCTCCTGCGCGGACTCGCGGTCGACCGCGACGTCATAGCGGGTGCCGACCTCGTCGGTGGCGATCAGCACGCGACGCTCCTCGGGGGTCAACGGCCCAACGCGCGACGACGGCGGCTTGATCAGGGTCCGCTGGACCGGCGACGGGGCTCCGTCGGGCTGGAGCAGCGAGACCAGCGCTTCGCCGACCTTCAATTCAGTAATCGCGGTCGCGACGTCGATTTCGGGATTCTGGCGGAAGGTCTCGGCGGCTGACTTGACCGCCGCCTGGTCGCGCGGCGTGAACGCGCGCAGCGCATGCTGGACGCGGTTGCCGAGCTGGCCCGCGACCTGGTCGGGGATGTCGATCGGGTTCTGGGTGATGAAATAGACGCCTACACTCTTGGACCGGATCAGCCGGACGACCTGTTCGACTTTCTCGAGCAGAGCCGGCGGTGCGTCCTCGAACAGCAAATGCGCCTCGTCGAAGAAGAAGCACAGCTTGGGCTTGGGCTGGTCGCCGACCTCGGGAAGATTCTCGAACAGCTCCGAAAGCAGCCACAAAAGGAAGGTCGAATAGAGCCTCGGGCTGGCCATCAAGCGATCGGCGGCAAGGATGTTGACGACGCCGTGGCCGTTGTCGTCGAGCTTCAGGAAATCCTCGAGGTCGACGGCGGGCTCACCGAAGAAATGGTCGCCGCCCTGGCTACGCAGCTGAAGCAGCGAACGCTGGATCGCCCCGATCGAGGTCTTCGACACGTTGCCGTAAGTGAGCGTCAGCTCGTCCGCCCGCTCGCCGACGTCGACCAGCATGGTCTGCAGATCGTCGAGGTCGAGCAGCAGC
>JBKJYX010000083.1:0-8136 GCA_046715575.1 Sphingomicrobium sp.
CCTTCAATGACAAGCGCACCGTCTGGTAATCGTTCACCACATGCTCGCTGAGCGGCATCGCCGGCAGCTTCGCGACCTCGGTTTCCGCACCCTCGTCGCGCGCGTCCGCCGCCGCGAACAGCGGCAAATCGGGCGCGGTTTTCAGCGCCCGCGCCTCCCACACCGCCGCCCGCCGGTCGAGTTTCATCGCCCGAAACGCATCCGCCGCCGCCAGCCGCTCGATCGCATGCACCGGCACGCGCCCACGCACCCGCACATCCTCGACGCTGGCATAAGGTCGCGCCCCCCGCGCCGCGACCAGCCGCTCCGCCGCGTCCGCGCGCAATCCTTCGACCTGGCGCAGGCCGAGCCGCAACGCGCCATTCTCAAGCCCACAATCCCACTCACTGTGGTTCACATCGACGCCGCGCACCTCGACCCCATGTTCGCGTACGTCGCGGACGATCTGCGCCGGCGCGTAAAACCCCATCGGCTGGCTGTTCAAAAGTGCGGCTGCGAACGCCGCCGGATATTTCCACCTCAGCCAGCTCGACACGTAAACGAGGTGCGCGAAGCTCGCCGCGTGGCTCTCCGGAAAGCCATATTCGCCGAAGCCCTTGATCTGGTCGAAGCAGCGCTGCGCGAAGTCGGGGTCGTAGCCGCGCTGCACCATCCGCCCGACCATCTTGTCCTGTAAGAGTTCGATGTTCCCCTTCGACCGGAACGCCGCCATCGCTTTGCGCAACTGGTTGGCCTCGGCCGGGCTGAACCGCGCCGCATCGAGCGCGATCTTCATCGCCTGCTCCTGGAAGATCGGCACGCCGAGCGTCCGCCCCAAAATCCGCTCCAGCTCGTCGGGCGGGCCATGCTCTGGGGCCGGGCAGGGGAAGGTCACCGGCGCCTTGCCGCTGCGGCGCTTCAAAAAAGGATGGACCATGTCGCCCTGGATCGGCCCCGGGCGGACGATCGCGACCTCGATCACCAAATCGTAGAAGCAGCGCGGTTTCAATCGCGGCAGCATGTTCATCTGCGCCCGGCTCTCGACCTGAAACACACCCAGCGAATCCCCACGGCACAGCATGTCGTAGACTTGCGGCTCTTCCGCCGGGACGGTCGCCAGCTCCCATCGCTCGCCATGGTGCTGCTCGACCAGGTCGAAGCATTTGCGGATGCAGGTCAGCATGCCCAGCGCGAGCACGTCGATCTTGAGGATGCCAAGCTCGTCGATGTCGTCCTTGTCCCATTCGATGAAGGTGCGGTCGTCCATCGCGCCATTGCCGACCGGCACCGTCTCGGTCAGCAGCCGCTCGGTCAGGATGAAGCCGCCGACGTGCTGCGACAAATGCCGCGGCATGCCGATCATCTGTTCGGCGAGCTTGATCGTCCGCCTCAAATGCGGGTCGGAGAGATCGAGCCCGGCATCGTCGGCGCGCTCCGATACATCCTCGCCCATGCTTCCCCAGATGGTCGAGGCGAGCGCGGCGGTGGTGTCTTCGCTCAACCCCATCACCTTGCCGACCTCGCGGATCGCCGAGCGCGGGCGGTAATGGATCACGGTCGCGGCGATGCCGGCGCGGTCGCGGCCGTAATTGGCGTAGATGTGCTGGATCACTTCCTCGCGGCGCTCATGCTCGAAATCGACGTCGATCTCGGGCGGCTCCTTGCGCTCCTCGGAAATGAAGCGCTCGAACAGCAAGTCGCTGGTGGCGGGGTCGACCGCGGTGATGCCCAGGCAATAGCAAACCGCGCTGTTCGCCGCGCTGCCGCGCCCCTGGCACAGGATCGGCGGGTCGAGCCGCCTCGCGAACGCGACGATGTCGTGGACGGTCAAAAAATAGCGCGCGAAATCGAGCTTTTCGATCAGGACGAGCTCGTGGCGGAGCTGTTTGAGCACTTTGTCGGGGGTTCGATCCGGCCAGCGCTGCTTCGCGCCTTCCCAGGTCAGATGCTCGAGATGCTGCTGCGGGCTGCGACCCTCGGGCACCGTCTCGCGCGGATATTCGTAGCGCAATTCATCCAGGCTGAAATTGAGGCTGTCCGCAAATTCGCGTGTTGCAACAATGGCTTGCGGCCAGCGGTCGAACAATCTCATCATAGCCGCCGGGCTCTTCAAATGCCGCTCGGAATTGGCATTCAAGAGATAGCCCGCAGTGGCGATCGTCACCTTTTCCCGGATGCAACTCATCACATCCTGCAGCGGCCTTCGATTTGCCGCATGGTAATGCACATCGTTGGTCGCAATGATCGCGGCGCCATTGGCTTTCGCCATCCGGTCGAGCCGCTCGATCCGCGCCGCATCGTCGCCGCGATACAGATACGACGCCGCGACATGACGCAGTGACGGCAAGGCTTCTCGAAGTCGCGGAAGCTCGGCTTCGAACGAGTCCAAATCCTCGGGCCAGGCGATAAAGGCGATGTCTTGCTGATGCTCGGCGACATCGGCCAGCGTGATTTCGCACTCGCCTTTCTTCGCCCGCATTTTGCCCATGCTGAGCAATCGCGACAGCCGGCCATAGGCCTCGCGGTCCTTCGGGTAAGCAAGCAGGCTCGGCGCATCGCTGAGGTCCAGCCGGCATCCGATCAGCGGCTTCAGCCCCGCTTCCTTGGCCGCGCTGTGCAGCCGCACCACCCCGGCCAGCGTGTTGCGGTCGGCGATCCCGATCGCGTCCATGCCGTGCTCGAGCGCTGCCAGCACCAGCTCGATCGCATCCGATGCCCCGCGCAGGAAGCTGAACGGGCTGGTCACTCCCAGCTCGACATAAGGCGCGGGCGGAATCGCCTCGACCGGCCCGTCGCGGACCAATTTCTTGCGCGCGAATTTGGTAGTTTCGGGCATCAGCCGAACAGCCGGTGCAAATACCAGACCGGCGCTCCGCCGCGGCCGTCGCCGATCACGCCCTCGCGATAAATCCAGAAGCGGCGGCCGCTTGAATCCTCGACCCGGTAATAATCGCGCAGGCGGGCTTTCGACGGCACCCGCCACCATTCGGGCGCGATCCGTTCGGGCCCTTCGACCCGGGCGATGTCGTGAACGCCACGCCGCCACACGAACCGCCGCGGCACGCCCTCGGGCGTCGCATAGATCACCGCAATCGCTTCCGGCCGGTCGAGCAGGCGCTGGGGCCGATGGGCCGTGGCAGGCGGTGCGTTTTCCGCCGGCTGGAGCGCGCTCACCCAGCCGCTCGCCCGCTCCGGCAAATGGCTTTCCTGGGCACGCGGCCGTCGCACCCGCTCCGGCCCCAGCTTGACGCACAACCGGTCGATCAGCCGGGCGATGTCGCGCATCCCCGATGGCTCCTCGACCAGGCTCTCCTGTGCCGCGCCCAAAACCTCGGTCCAGCTCGCTTCGAGCGCAAAACCATCGAAACCAAACTGCGGATCAAGCGCCGCGGCCTTATCGACCAGCAGGCGCTGAAGATGTTTCGGTTCGCGGCTCGGGATCGACGTGGCGACACTCGCGACCGCCGTGCTGCCATCGACCCGGAAACCGGTCAGCGCCAGCCGCCGCGCGCCGAGATGCCGCTGCTCCAATTGCGCCACGAGGTCGGGGATCAGGCGCTCGAGCGCCTGGGGCGCGGCCTCCGGGTAAGTCGCCGGCTCCTCCAGGCGCAGCAGGCTTCGCGGCGGCGGCTCGCAGGCCGTCGCGATCAAGGGCTCGGGCTTGCGGCCCAGCGCCCGGTCGAGCGCGTCCAACGGGTTGTCGGCCTCGCGGAAACGGCGAGCGATCGCGCGGCGCGGCACCGCGGCCAGCGCGCCGATGGTCTTGAAACCGAGCCGTTCGAGCGTGCGGATGGTTTCGGGCGATAGCCGGAGGGCTGCAACGGGCAGCGGCGCGAGCTGGGCGGCCAAATCCTCGCCGCAAATGATTGCGCTGCCGCCGTCGAACCGCGCCAGCGCCCAAGCCGCCGCCGGAGTTGGTGCGACCGCGGCGCGGCTCGACAGGCCGAGGGTGGCGAAGCGCTGCTGCACATCGGCGACCAGCGCCGCCTCGTGCCCAAACAAATGGGCGACGCCGGTGACGTCGAGCCTCAAACCATCACAGCCATCAACCTCGACCAACGGCGACCAGCGTCCCGCCCAGCGCGCGAGCTTCTCGACCCACGCCGCGTCGCCCGCCGGATCGGCTGGAATGGCAATCAGGCCCGGCTCGAGCGCCCGAGCGTCGGTCAGCCGGGCGCCAGCCCGCGCACCGCACTCCGCCGCCGCTCTCGTCACCGCCGAAATCACCATTCCATGCGTGCCTTCGACGGTCAGCACGACGGCAGCGTCAGGCGGTAAGTCGCTCGACTTGCTCCAGCGCTCGATCGCCAGATGCGGCCACCAGATGGAAAGAATGCGTGTCATGACTGACGGACCAATGGCCCGGCGGATGCCCGCGGGCTCGAAACAGCTCCGCGTCCCAGGCGGGAGCGCCCGGCGCGCGCGGGTCGAACGGATGGGCGAGCGACGGCCGGCTGGCCACCCGCCAGCGCATCCGCGCGCCGCTCAGATTTGCCGAGCCGCCCAGCCGCACCAGCCAGGCCGGCACGCCCGATCGCTCCGACGCGACCGCGAGCCGCCGCGTCGCGGTGAAGTCGAGGCTCCCCGGGTCGCCCCACAACTCGCCGATCACGGCTCCCAGCGCGGCGCACCTTAAACCCTCCTCCATCGCCCACAGCGCCGAACGGGCGTCGCGGGCGGTGACGTGAATGAGGTCGCCAAGGTTTTCAGCCAGCCCGCCGAGCCCGGGTGGATAAATTCTTCCCGCTTCGAAAATCGCCATCCGCTCCTGCACCCACAGCAACGGCTTTCCGCTCTCCAGCTGGGCCAGCAGGAACCCCGCCCAGCCGCCATCGCGGGGATGCGTGGCGAACAGTTCAGACAACGTCGGTACTGCGAACTCAGGTAGCTTCCAGTATTCCTGCGAAGGCAGGAATCCAGTCTGTGCTCCTGCCTTCGCAGGAGCACAGGATATGGCCGGCCGGGAGGGCGCGGTGAACCCTCCGCCGGCGACCAGGGAAAGACCTCTCGCCACACGACTCGCAACGCTTATGTTCTAGTTTTGTTCTTATACTCCGAGTCCGCGGCAAGGAGTCAATGGCAAGCCTTTTTCCCTCTCGAGCCATGCTCGCGGGCGGAAGTTCAGGCGGCGATCTTGCCCATGACCGGCGCCCGGCCCTCGACCTCTGCCAGGAAGCTTCGGATCTCCGCGACCACCCGGCTCAGCGCGGGGCGATCGACCGCAAAGCCTGTGTGGCGGGTGTCGATCTCGACCGCCTTGTCGACCTCATGGGCCAAGCCCCGGGCCGCACTCGGCGCGACGATCCCGTCCCGGCGCGACCACAAGGCGAGGCAAGGCACGGGTGGCTTCCCGGCGTACCGCTCGAACGGCGGCTGGTTGACGTCGTGCCCTGCGATCCTTTCGTAGAGCTCGCGGACGTTGGTGTTGGTCTTGAGGTTGCCCGAAAAGGGTGAGCCGAGCGTCACCACCGCACGGACCTTGCCGGGGTAGCGGAAGGCCAGGTCGCGCGCGAACATCCCGCCAAGGCTCCAGCCGACCAGCAGCACCTTGCGCCGGTCCTGAAGCGTGTCGAGCCTTTCCCCGAGCAACTCGAGCGTGTTCGCCCTGGCGCCGCGATTGAGCCCCAACAGCCATGGATGCGCGCGCCACCCCGCCCGGGCGAGCGCGCGGCGCAGATCCATCGTCGTCCGGTCGGTGGCCAGAAATCCGGGGATGACCAGCGCCGGCGGCCCATCTTCGGGGCCGCGCGGAGTCAGCGGGCCGAGACCCGACAGCAGCCGCGGCACGTGCCACATCACGTCGGCCATGCGGCTCCAGCCCGACGGCGCGAGATCGTCGCGGCTGAGCTGGCTTGGCACGGGGCCGAGCGGCGCGGGGGTCCGTTCCCACCTCATCCCGCTGAAAATGGGGTATTTACGTTACCGAAACAAGAATGGTTGCCGATCAGGACTCATTTTTGAGGAAGTTGTCGATTTCGCGCACCACATCGCGTGCCGCCCGGTTCGACACGCCGAACGCCATATGGCGACAGCGCATCTCGACCTCTTTGTCGCGTTCTTCATCGAGCCCTCGCGCCGACCGCGCGGCAACAATCCCATCGCGCCGCGACCACAAAGCGAGCGCCGGCACCGGCGGCTTGTCGGTAATGCGCGGGATCGGCGGGTTGTCGACCGCATGGCCGGCAATCCTCTCATAAAGCGGCCAGATATTGTTCTGGCGCGGATCGCCTGAAAAAGGCGAGCCGAGGGTCACCACCGCCCGCACCCGCTCCGGAAACGCCCGCGCCAGTTCGCGCGCATAAAGTCCGCCCAGGCTCCAGCCCACCACCAGGATCGGCTGGTGGTGGCCGATGGCATCGAGCCGCTGGCGAAGCCGCTCGACCGTGTCAGCCTTGACGCCAAGGTTCCAGCCCATGTCCCAGCCGTGCACGCGCCAGCCCGCCCTCGCGAGCGCTTTCCTCAGCGCCATGGTCGTGCGGTCGGTGGCGAGGAAGCCGGGAATGACCAGCGCCGGCGGTCCGTCGACCGGGCCGCGCGGGCCGCGGTGACCGAAGCCGCAGACAAGGCGCGACAGGTTCCACCCCAACTCAGGCAGGTGCTTCCACCCGGATGGGGGCCGGTCATCGCCTTCGAATGCGTGCCTCAGAGGAACTCGCCTCCCATCAACTCGCCTAGCGCCTTGGGGAGCTGCACGCGGCCGTCCTCGGTCTGGTGGTTTTCAAGCAAAGGCACGAGGATCCGCGGGGAAGCCAGCGCCGTGTTGTTGAGCGTGTGCGCGAACCGCACCTTGCCGTCGCTGCCACGATAGCGGAGGTTTGCGCGCCGCGCCTGCCAGTCATGCAGCGTCGAGCAGCTGTGGGTCTCGCGATACTTGCCCAGGCTCGGCACCCAGCTTTCGATATCGTTCATGCGAAATTTGCCGAGACCCATGTCGCCGGTCGACGTCTCGACCACCTGGTACGGGATTTCGAGCGCCTCGAGCAGGCTTTCCGCCCGCCCCAGCAGCTTCGCATGCCACTCGGCCGAGACCGCGTCGTCGGCTTCACAGATCACATATTGCTCGACCTTGACGAACTGATGGACGCGCAGCAGCCCGCGCACGTCCTTGCCGGCGCTGCCCGCCTCGCGGCGGAAGCACGGCGAGTAACCGGCGTAGAGGATCGGCAGCTTGTCGGCGTCGAGGATCTCGCCCGAATGGAGCGAGGTCAGCGCGACTTCGGCGGTCCCGGCCAGCCACAAATCGTCATTGCCAAGCTCGTAGGTCTCTTCCTTGTGGCCGGGGAATTGGCCCTGGTTGAGAAACGCCTGCTCGCGCGCCAGCGCCGGCACGGTGATCGGCGTGAAGCCGGCGCCGGCAATCGTCTCCAGCGCCCATGCCATCAGCTTCGCTTCGAGCAGCGCCAGCCGTCCCTTGAGGCAATAGGTGCGCGAGCCCGACACCTGCGTGATCCGCGACAGCTCGGCCCAGTCGTTCTTTTCAATCAGCGCGACATGGTCGAGCGCCTCGAACCCGAACTTGGGCGGCGTTCCCTCGGTGCGCACGACGATGTTGGCGTTTTCGTCGGGCCCGACCGGGGCGCCGGCCCACGGGATGCCCGGAAGCCGGAGCATCAACGCCTTGAGCGCGGTTTCCCGCTCATCGAGCTTGGTCTCCAGCTCACCGGCGTCGGCGCCCGCTTTCTTCGCACTGGCGCCGAGTTCAGCTTTCTCTTCGGGTGACGCACTCTGGAACCGGGCGCTAATGGCATTGCGAGCCGCGCGAAGAGCCTCGATCTCGGTCTTGAGGCCGCGCACCTCTCCCTCGAGCGCCAACAGGGCATCGAGGTCGAGCTCGACGCCCTTGTCGCGGATCGCCCGTTCGACCGTTTCGCGGTTGGCCTTGACGAATTCGATGCCCAGCATGGCTGCGGCAGTGCAATAAAGCTGCTCGCGAGGCAAGGCATTGCCGGGAGCCCAGTCTTTCGCCAAGGCGCATCCCATGCCGTCCGGTCTCATCGCCCTGCTCGACGACGTCGCAACCATCGCCAAGATCGCCGCGGCGTCGGTCGATGACGTCGGCTTCGCCGTCGGCAAGGCTGGGACCAAGGCTGCCGGCGTGGTCATCGACGACACGGCGGTGACGCCGCGCTACGTGACCGGTTTCACTCCCGACCGCGA
>JBKJYX010000084.1:0-4698 GCA_046715575.1 Sphingomicrobium sp.
CATCCAGCCGCTCGAGCTCCTCGAGCCGGCGAACGACGGTGTCCCGCCGCGCCCGTGCAGACGCCAGCTGATGGGCGAGGTTGAGCGCGGCGTCGCGCGCCTCGCCCAGCTCGCCGCGCCGCTGAGTCAGCACGGCGTTCGCCTGTTCCTGCCTGGCCTGGGCGGGGGCCACGACTCTTTGCAGCGTCACCACCTGTTCGCCGGCCGCGCTCGCTTCGCGATTGGCGCTCTCCGCGGCGCGATCCGCCTCGGCCCAGCGGGCGTGGACCAGCCGCGCCTCGACGGCGCGAATCTTGTCGCTCAGCTGGCGATAGCGCTCGGCCGCCCGCGCCTGCCGGCGCAGCGCCCCGGCGCGCGCTTCCTGCTCGGACAGGATCTCGCCCAGTCGCGCGAGGTTGGCTTCGGTCGCGCGGAGCTTCTGCTCGGCGTCCTTGCGGCGCGCGTGCAGGCCGGCGATCCCAGCCGCCTCCTCGAGCATCTGGCGGCGCTCGGTCGGCTTCGCCGCAATCACCGAGCCGATTCGGCCCTGGCTGACCAGCGCCGGCGAATGGGCGCCGGTCGCGGCATCGGCGAACAGCAAGGCGACATCCTTGGCGCGAACGTCGCGACCGTCGATCCGGTAGGCGGAACCCGAGCCGCGCTCGATCCGCCGGGTGACTTCGCTTTCCTCCGCGATGCCCTCGTCGCCTACTTGCTCAAGCAGGATCGAGACTTCGGCGAAGTCGCGCGGTGGCCGGGTCGCGGTGCCGGCGAAGATCACGTCGTCCATGCCGCCGCCGCGCATCGACTTCGGGCTGCCCTCTCCCATCGCCCAGCGGATCGCTTCCAAGAGGTTCGATTTGCCGCAGCCGTTGGGCCCGACGATGCCCGTCAGCCCCGGTTCGACGCGCAGCTCCGACGGCTCGACGAAGCTTTTGAATCCGCTGAGCTTCAGCCGCCGGATACGCAACTTGGTTCCCCCATCCGGGCGCTAGCCGCCGACGGCCTTGCGCAACTGCGGCTCGAGCAGCTCCCAGCTTGCAGTCGTGTCGAGCAACTTGCCATTGATCACGAAGGTCGGCGTGCCGGGAAAGTCCGGGAATTGGGAGGTCGTGTCGCTGTTCATCTGGACCAGCCGGTTGACCTCGGCTTCGTTGCTCAGGCAGGCGTTGGCCTTGGCCGAGGGGACGCCACGCATCGCCGCCCACTGCTGGAAACCGGCGAGCTTGGCGATTTCGACGAACTGGCGGTTGACCGGAAGGTTGCTCAGCGCCTGCTGCTGCGCCGGCGACGCGGTTTGCAGCCGGGCGGTCCAGTCGGCCTGGTCCTTGAACATAGCGCGGGTCAGCGGGAAGAAGCTCTTGGGTCCGTTGCAGCGCGCGATCAGCGACCCGGCGAGGTCGAACGGGTCCCGCACAAAGTTGCGGAATTCGAAAGCGACCCGGCCGCTCTTCACATATTTGTCGATCAGTGTCGGCACACCCTCCTCGTCGAAGGCGGCGCAGTGCGGGCAGGTCATCGAACCGTATTCGATTAGTTTCACATCGGCGTTCGGGTTGCCCATCTGGTATCCGCCGGCGGGGGTCGCGGTAACGATCTGGGTCCAGTCGCCACCCTTGGGTGGCGGGACCGGCTTGGCCACGGCCGCGCCAGACCCGCTCGAATCACTGTTCTTTTCCGCATTGCACGCGGCGCTGGCGAGGATGGCCGCGGCGGCGACCAGGAGATAGGTAGACTTCATCAGCTCATTTACTCCGGATGATGACGGGGACAGGGGTGGGTTCGGGCGGGTCGAGCGACGGCGGGCCGCTGCTCGACTCCAAGCGAGCGGCGAGCGCTTCAAGGCATGCGCGGAGCTCGGGGTCAACGATCTGGCGAAGACCTTCGCCAAGCTCTTTGGGCACGGCACGAAGCGCGGGACGATTGAGCGGCCGCGGCGGCGGCGGCGGGCGGCCCTGGCGGAACACCAGGCGGTTGACCGCCTCATAGCCGAAAAAGCGATTGACCCGCTCGATGATCAGCGGAGTCAAATGCTGCATCAGCGGTGCATGGGCGCCTTCGACCAGCAAGGTCAGCACGCCGCCCGACTTGCGGCCCGCCGGGAAGCGGATCGATTCCGGGGAAGAAACCTTGGCGTAGCGCTCGCCGACAATCTCGCCCCAGCGGCTGACCACCGCACCCTGGACGAAGCCGAAGCGCTTGAACGCGGTGTCGCCGACCCTGCCGAGAATGTCCCCGGCCGAGCGGGCGCGGCCGCTGCGGGGCGCGTCGGCTGCACTGGTGGGTTTGTAGGGCTTCGACATCGCGGACGACCATGCCATAGCCGAAGCGTGCCCGCCAATGCCGCAAATCGCCTGATTGCACATTATCTTGTGCACGCGCGGCGGCTGCCGTGGCGCGCGCCTCCCGGAGAAGCGCCGCCCGATCCCTACCGGGTGTGGCTGAGCGAGGTCATGCTGCAGCAGACAACGGTCGCGACGGTAATCCCGCGGTTCGAGCGATTCGTCGCTCGCTGGCCGACCATCGAGGCGCTTGCAGGGGCGAGCGACGAGGAGATTCTCGGGGAATGGGCGGGGCTCGGCTATTACGCCCGAGCCAGAAACCTGATTGCCTGCGCGCGCCAGGTTGCGGCGAACGGTGGATTTCCGGTGACCGAGGCTGAGCTTCGAAGACTGCCCGGGGTCGGCGACTATACCGCCGCCGCCGTCGCCGCGATCGCCTTCGCTCGCGATGCCGCGGCGATCGACACCAACGTCACCCGGGTAATGGCGCGGCTTCACGGGCTCAAGCAGCCTGGCGCGAGCCACATCCGAGCCCTCGTCGAAGCGATGATCCCGACGGGCAAGGCCGGCGACTTCGCCCAGGCGATGATGGACCTGGGCGCCGCCATCTGCCGGCCGCGGGCGTCCGACTGCCCGGCTTGCCCATTGCGCCCCGACTGCGCCGCGTTCGCCAGTGGAATGCCCGAGGCCTTTCCGGCACCCAAGGCGAGGCGGGTTCGGCCGCAGCGCTACGGCATTGCCCATTGGATCGAACGCGACGGCGCGGTGTGGCTGGTCCGCCGGCCGGCCAAGGGCATGCTCGGCGGAATGGCGGCGCTGCCCGGCCCGGAATGGTCCGACCAGCCCTTGCCGCTGCCCACGCCGCCGCTCGCTTGCATCCGCCACGTCTTCACCCATTTCGCGCTCGATTTGTCCGTGCTCCCGGGCGCCGAGGCGGACGGCGATGGCTGGTGGCACCCGATCGACCGTCTCGACCAGGCCGGACTGCCGACGCTCTACCGCCACGCCGCCAGGCAGGTGCTGGCCTGGGCCGAGAAGCGCCGCGCCACCATAGCCAACCCGCCAGTGCGCCTGCTTGAAGAAGCCCCGCCTCCTGCCTAAAGGGCAGGCCAATCCAAGACATTGGTCGGCTCGGCCGAGCGGAGATCTGAATGAACGACCGTTTCACGACCATTTCCGGCTGGGTGCTGTTCGCGGGCATTGTCGCGCTGGGCGCGTCGATCGTCTCCGGCGAGATGTTCCACTCGGAACGGCCAGAGGAAATGGGCTATCCGATCGAAGGCGTGGTGGTCGAAGGCGAAGGCGGCGAGCCCGCCAAGCCGATCGCTTTCTACCTCGCCACGGCGGACGCGGCCAAGGGCGAGCAGGTCTTCAAGAAGTGCGCCGCGTGCCACAATGCTGAGCCGGGCGGTGCCAACGCGCTTGGGCCCGCATTGTACGGGGTGATGGGCAATCCGATTGCGGGCCATCCGGGATTTGCGTTCAGTGACGCGCTGAAGTCGAAGGGAGGCAGCTGGAATTGGGACTCGATGAGCGAATGGCTCGCCAACCCCAAAAAATTCGCGACCGGCACCAAGATGACCTTCGCCGGGCTGGGCAAGCCCGAAGACCGCGCCAATTTGATGGCGTTCCTCAATTCGCGAGACGCTTCGCCGCTGCCGGTTCCAGCCGCTCCGGCGGAGGCGACCGCCGACGCGGGCGCGGCCAAGGCCGGCGCCGGACCGGCCGAGAAAGAGCCGGTCCTGACCGAGCAGCAGACTGGCGCCAATCCCAAGAATGTCGGCGGCGAAGGCGCGGCCAAGCTGACCGGCCCATCGGACGTCAGAAAGCCGAATTAGGGCCCAGCGGGTGGTCAGCAGCAGCGCGCTCACGCCCGACGACTATCTCGCCGAACTGGAGCCGCTGCGCGCCGCCGAGCTCAAACGGGTGCGCGATGCCGTCAATTCGGCGATGCCGGACGGCTATTGCGAACGCATGGCGTGGGGGATGATCAGCTGGGAAGTGCCAACCGAAGTCAGCGGCCCGACCTATAACAAGCAACCTCTGGTCTATGCGGCGCTCGCCGCGCAAAAGAACTACAACGCTCTCTATCTCAATTGCGTTTACGCCTCACCCGGACGAGCCGAGCGGCTGGCCCAGGATTTTGCGGACGCCGGGCTCAAGCTCGACATGGGCAAGAGCTGTATTCGGTTCCGCACGGCTGATGCCCTCGCGCTGGAGGCGATCAAACGCGAAATCGCCTCGATGACGCCCAAGGAATATGCCGAAGCGGCGGCGGCGAGCCGCTAATCCTTCTCGTAGAAGCGCTGGACGAACTCCCAGGCTTCCTCCGCCTCTTCGCACCAGTGGATGAGATCGAGGTCGCCGGCCGACACCACGCCCTCGTCGACCAGCGCCTGGAAGTTGACCACCTTGGTCCAGAACTCGCGGCCGAACA
>JBKJYX010000085.1:0-4821 GCA_046715575.1 Sphingomicrobium sp.
CGCCGGTCGAGCACCCGCTGCACGCCCTCCAGACGGCCCCAGACCACTGCCCGGGGGTGGGCCGCCGCGCGGCGGCCGATGGCGCGGGCGCGGGCGAGATGGTGGTCGACCTGCCGGCGCATCACCAGCGCCTCGCGGCGGACCGTGGCGGCGAGATCGGGGGACTGGGCGGTGGCGGCATTGGTGACCACCGTCAGCGGCGTCTTGAGCGCATGCGCGAGGTTACCCGCATGGCGTCGCGCTTCTTCGGCTTGCGCTTCGCTATGCGCGAGCAGTTGGTTGATCTCTTCGGTCAGCGGGCGGATTTCGGACGGGAATTCCTGGGAAATGCGCGTTTTCTCGCCCGACCGGATCAGCGCCACCTCGCGGCGCACGCGGCGCAGCGGCCACAACCCGTACACCGTCTGCAGGCCGGCGAGGATCAAAAGTCCGGCGCCGAGCACGGCAAAACTCCAGGTCAAGGTCGAGCGGAGTTCGCGGATCTGCTGGTCGATAATTTCGCGCGACTGGGCGACCTGGAAGCGCCAGCGGACTTCCGATCCGGGGAGGATCGCGTCGCGCTCGGCGATGCGCAGCGGCTCGCCGGCGAACTCCCGGCTGTCGTAAGTGTGGACCGACTTGTCATTGTGCTGGCTGGCGACACGCAGGCGGCGGTCCCACAGCGAGCGTGACGGGAAGGTGTCGGCGCCGGCGCCGCTGATCTGGAAATAGACTCCGGAATAAGGCTCGATGAAGCGCTGGTCGGCCGGCGGCCGGTTGAAGCGGACTTCGCCATCGGGCCCGATTTCCGAAGCGGCGATCATCGCGTTCAAGACATATTCGAGCTGGCTGTCGAAATTGCGGTCGATCGAGCTGGTCAACACTCGGTCGAGCGCGAAGCCGCCCATCAACAGCAGCAGGATGATCCACAGCGCGGCGACGCCGGTCATCCGCCGCGTCAGCGAGCCAATCCCGCGACGGCTGGTCCCTGCAGCCGCCGCCGCCTTGTCCGCCCCCGTCACTGCGGCGGCGTTGTCGTTCAAGCGGTGTTGTCCTCGAGGCTGTAACCGAGGCCGCGGATGGTGGTGATCACGTCGGCGCCCAGTTTCTTGCGGATGCGCGTCACGAATACCTCGATCGTGTTGGAATCGCGGTCGAAGTCCTGGTCATAGATATGCTCGATGAGCTCGGTCCGGCTGACCACTTTGCCCTTGTGGTGCATGAGGTACGACAGGAGCTTATACTCCTGGGCGGTCAGCTTCACCGGTTCGCCCGCCTTGGTGACTTTGCCCGATCGCGTGTCGAGGCGGATGTCGCCGGCGTTGAGCTCCGACGACGCATTGCCGCTGGCCCGTCGAATGAGCGCCCTCAAGCGCGCGATCAGCTCCTCGGTCTGGAACGGCTTGGCGAGATAGTCGTCGGCCCCGGCATCGAGCCCGGCAACCTTGTCCGACCAGCTGTCGCGGGCGGTCAGGACCAGCACCGGCATGCGCTTGCCTTCCTTGCGCCAGCGGTCGAGCACGGTGAGGCCGTCGACCTCGGGCAGGCCAAGATCGAGGATCACCGCGTCATAGCTCTCGGTCGAGCCGAGATAATGGCCGTCCTCGCCGTCCGTGGCGAGATCGACCGCGTAACCGGCCCCTTCCAGCGTCGAACGGAGCTGGCGCCCGAGATTCGGTTCGTCCTCGACGATCAAAACACGCATGTCTGTTGAGGCTCCTTGGCCGTTACCTGCCCTCAACCCGCGTGTAGCGCATCGGTTGCGGCAGGGAAACGATCAGGCGGCCAATGGGTGGATTCGGGGGTGTGTAAGTTTCATGAGTTTCGGGAACTTCTCTGCTGGAAAAGGAATGAATCGGGGGGTTGTCTACTTTGTCTGTTTCGGGATCTTTCGACAGGCTCAGGACTGGCCCGTTCGACAGTTTCAGGACAGGCTTAGATTCTTTGGAAGGTCGCAAAAGTCATGCTCCATCGCGTGCGTGCGCGCGAGCGCGCGAGGCGGGCAGGGGCACCGCGGCGGCCTCCAGGGGTGGGGAGGATCAAGGGTTTCCGGGGCTTCGAATAAGGCAATAGCGTCGTCCTCGACTCGGAGGCGCAACATAACCCATTTGGTTGTTGTAGGAAAGATCTTTCGAACGTTTACGGGAATTTGGCGGGTGCCCGAAGCTAGGGCTTCGACCGGCGGAGGATGCGGCCGGTGGCGGCATCGACGTCGACCCAGATCACGCGGCCGTCGCGCATGAACTTCAGCCGATAGGTGTCGCCGTTGAGCTCAGGCCCGAGATAGTCGGCGCCGCCCATGAACGGCATCACCCGCCGCTCGATGTTGGGAAGCGGCATCGAGCGGCCCTGCTTGGTCGCTTCGAACGCCCGGTCCTGGTCGCGTGACTGGGACCGCGGCTCGGCCGGCGCCTGGTCGCGCGGCCGCTGGGCCAGCGCGGGGGTGGCGATCAGGCCGAAGCCAAGGGCAACGGCAAAAAGGGCGCGGTACAGGCTCAATGCGATTCTCTAGGCCGAGCTTTTAACACAAGGCATTGAATGCGCTATGAATGGTTGGGAACGGCACTGTTCATGCTGAGAGACAGCGGCGCGGGGTGACCTCGCGCTCCCGATTGACTAGGGGCGCTGCTCAATATGGCGGCTCCAATCCTCTCATTCGAAGGCCTCGGCCTGCACCAGGGCGAAGGCTGGCTGTTCCGCGGCCTTGACGTCCACATCGGCGGGCGCGACCGGCTGGCGCTGATCGGCCGCAACGGCGCCGGCAAGACGACGCTGCTGAAATGCATCGCCGATCTCATCGAGACCGACGAGGGGCAGCGGACGGTCGTCCCCGGAACCAAGGTCGTGCTGCTCGAGCAGGACCCGGAGATCAGGGGCGAAACGCTGGCCGATTGGGTGCTTCACGGGCCGGATGCGCCGCCCGCTCACGATGCGATGGCGATTGCCGACCAAATCGGGGTCGACCTTTCGCGTCCGGTGGCGACCGCCAGCGGCGGCGAGCGGCGGCGCGCGGCGATCGCCCGAGCGTTGGGGCAGAAGCCCGACCTGCTGCTCCTCGACGAGCCGACCAATCACCTCGACCTGGCGGGCATCGAATGGCTCGAAAGCTGGCTCAACCGCTTTACCGGCGCCTTCATCGCCATCAGCCACGACCGCACCTTCCTCGCCCGGCTGACCAAAAGCTGCCTGTGGCTCGATCGCGGCCAGCTGCGGCGCGCCGAGATCGGGTTCGGCGGGTTCGAGGCGTGGACCGAGGCGGCCTATGCCGAGGAAGCACGCGCGGCGGAGAAGCTCGACGCCAAGTTGAAGCTCGAGCTGCACTGGCTGCAGCGCGGCGTGACCGCGCGCCGCCGTCGCAACCAGGGGCGGCTCACCAAGCTCCACGAAATGCGGGCGCAGCGCGCGGCAATGCTCGGCACGACCGGAACCGCCAAGCTGGCGATCGGCAAAGACGATGTCCGCTCGAAGACCGTGATCGACGCGGAGCATGTTTCGAAGAGCTTTGAGGGGCGGCCGATCATTGGCGATTTCACGCTGCGCGTGCAGCGCGGCGACCGGATCGGCATCGTCGGGGCGAATGGGGCCGGCAAAACGACATTGCTCAAGCTTCTGACAGGCGAATTGAAGCCGGACGGCGGCAAGGTCAGCCAGGCCAAGACGCTGTCTGGCATCGTCATCGACCAGCAGCGCAAGCTGATGGAGCCGGGCAAGACCGTCCGCGACGTGCTCGCGCACGGCAGCGACTGGATCGCCGTTCGCGGCCACAAAAAGCACATCAAGGGGTATCTGAAGGAATTCCTGTTCGATCCTGGCCTGACCGAAGCGTTGGTCGGGTCGCTATCGGGCGGCGAGCGATCGCGGCTGTTGCTCGCCCGCGAATTCGCCCGCGAGGCCAATCTGCTGGTGCTCGACGAGCCGACCAACGACCTCGATCTCGAGACGCTCGACCTGCTGCAGGAGGTGATCGCGGATTACGCCGGGACCGTGCTGATCGTCAGCCACGACCGCGACTTCCTCGACCGGACGGTGACGGTGACGCTCGGCCTCGACGGTTCCGGACGCGTGGACATCGTCGCCGGCGGCTACGAGGATTGGGTCAAGCGGCGGCAAGAAACGCGACCAAAGGCGAAGGCCGCCTCGACGGCCAAGCCCTCATCCAAGCCATCTTCCGGGAACGGGAGGGGAGGCAAGCTCAGCTACAAGCATCAGCGCGACCTGGACCGGCTGCCAAAGGAGATCGAGCGGCTCGAGGCGGCGATCGCCGCCGATGAAGCTGCGCTGCACGACCCCGACCTGTTCGCGGCCGATCCACGGGGTTTCGCCGCCTTGACCGAGCGGATTGCCCGACACCGCGCCGAAAAGGACGCTGCCGAGCACCGCTGGCTCGAAGTCGCCGAGATTGCGGAGGAACTAAGCCGCTAGCGCGTCATCCGCGTTCCGGGACGACGTTGCCCAGCTTTGCCCGCACCCGCTCGTCGATCCGGCGGTCGAGGATGCTGAGCGGCATCGCGCCTTCCTTCAATATGTCGTGGAAGTCGCGGATGTCGAAGCGGCTGCCGAGAGCCGCCTCGGCCCTGGCGCGCGCCCGCGTCCAGGCGGAATGGCCGATCTTGTAGCTGGTCGCCTGGCCTGGGGATGCGCAGTAGCGCTCGATCTCGCGCTGCACCCGCGGCCGCGCGAACCCGGTCGCGCCGGCCATATGATCAATCGCCTGTTCGCGGCTCCAGCGCTTGTGGTGAAGTCCGGTGTCGACCACCAGCCGCTCGGCGCGGAACAAATAGGACTGCAAGAATCCGGCGCGCTCAAGCCCCTTGTAGGCGCTCAGCTCGTCGGCGACCTTTT
>JBKJYX010000086.1:0-3607 GCA_046715575.1 Sphingomicrobium sp.
GGCCAAGCGCGCGGGCGATGGTCCGGCCGATCTGGGCGACTTCGATGCTGTGCGTCAGCCGCACCCGGAAATGATCGCCGTCGGGGGCGACGAACACCTGGGTTTTATGGCGGAGGCGGCGGAAGCCGACAGAGTGGATAATGCGGTCGCGGTCGCGCTGGAAGATGTCGCGCGGGCCGGCGCCATTGTCACGTTCCGGACGGGCCCGGCCGCGCGATCGCTCTGGGTGCGCGGCGAGGTCCTTGGGCAATTTCATTCGGTGCTGAATTTCCTGATCGTCTGGCCCGGCGGGCTGGTCCAGCTAAACGCGTCGACGCGGACGCTTTCAAGGTCGTCGACGATTATATTCGCATCCGAGACGCTTTTGAACGGTCCAATCAGCAACCGCGACCGGTCGGGCGCCTCGGCGACATAGCCGCTCATCCCCTCCAACAGGGCCTCGTGCCTCGATTTGATGCGACGGAACTGATCAGGCAGCGCGGCGGGATTTTGGCCGCTGGCGAGCTGCACCCACACCCGCGGCTTGGCGGTGCGCGTCGCCGACTGCGGCAATTGTGACCTCATCTGCGGCGGAATGCTGGCCATTTGCACCGGTCGTGGGGCGGCGGAGGCTACGGGCCCTTTGAACAGCTGGTCGATCGAGGCCAGTCGGTCGCCTGACATCGGCATCGCGCCGGAGACGCTGGAGCGGGATGGAGAGCGGGCGGTCGGCGGTGAAAGGGTCGCATAACCCGACTGCGCCGGCGCGGTGGGACGCGCAATCGGCGGCCCCGCGCCCGGCTGCGGCACATAGGCGTAGCTTTGCCCCGAATCCGGGAAAATGCCGAGGTTAACCGCGGCAGCCTTTTGCTCCGAGCGAAGCGACGGCAGCCTGGCCAGGAACGGCGCCATCCGGGCCGAAGAACCCGGCATCGCCGCGTCGAGCGAACGCCGCGCACCTTCGAGATCGCCGGACAGCGCCAGCACGAGCGCGCGGCACCGCGCGGCACCCGCATCGCCCCGCCCCATCAGTGGCGCGAGCATCGCGATTGCATTGGCCTTGTCGCCGGTGATCGCCAAGCTCAGCGCCAGGCGGCGCCGTGCTTCGTCGCCGTCGGGTCCGTAAAGCGCGGCTCGATAATCGGCCTGGGCGTCGACATGGCGACCGATGAGGTCGTAAGCGAGCCCCCGATCCGCACCGACCATCGCGGCGGTGGCGCCCATTTGTTGGGCGCGCGTGAAATATTGCTGGGCACCGTAGGCATCGCCATCAGACACCATCGCCGCGCCCATGCCGATCTGCGGCAGCGGGCTGGTCGGGAAAACCTCGTCGGCGCGGCCGAAGAAACCGACTGCCGCCTGGCTGTCGCCGAGTGCGAGCGCAGCCTTGCCGGCGCCGATCAACGCCAGGAAATCCTTGGGGGAATTGGCCAGCACGCGGATGTGCCGCGCCAGCGCACCCGCCGGGGTTTCGCGCTGCGTCCACATTGTTTGGGCCGAAACCGGAACGGACGCCGCCGCCAGCGCGAGCCCGACAAAGGTCAGGAGCAGCGCGGCAACGCGAATGCGGGCGGTTGTGGTGGCCATTACGAACGCCATGACCCAGCGGACATTGCGCAAAGGTTTATGGCTAGACCGGGCGCGACGAGCCGTGCAGCCCCGGCGACAAGACGGGGCCGGGGGCCGCTCACGTGCCTATTGGTTGTTCTGCCGATTGAGAAAGCGCGGGATGTCGATCGGCTCGCGGCGGAACTCCGGAGCTTCTTCGTCGTCGGCCTGCGCCTTGGCCGCGCCGCGGGCGATATTCGACATCCGCTCGAACAATGTGCCGCTCTCGCGCGTCACTTTCGGCGGCTCGACGTCGCTGCCGGTCATGTCTTCCGCCATGTCCAGTTCCGCGATCTCGTCGTCGGTCGGCGGAGCGATCGGCGCGCCCGATACCGGGCTGGTCAGAATGTCATCGGAATCGAGCAGCAATTCATCGCCGCCGTCATCATCCGTCAGGTCGAGCGTGTCGTCTTCGGCGGTCATGGCGTCATCGATCGCCGGCGGCGTTGCCGCCACGGTTGTGGTGCGCGATGCGGGGAAGGTGAACACCTTGCCGGGCTGGGCCTGGACGACGCTCTCGGCCTCGATGCCGGTGGCGACCACCGAGACGCGCAGCTTGCCGCCGAGGTCGTTGTTGAACGCCGAGCCCCAGATGATGTTGGCGTCGGGGTCGACCAGTTCCTTGATGTGGCTGGCCGCTTCGTCGACCTCCATCAGGCGCATGTCCTCGCCGCCGGTGATCGAGATGATGACGCCCTTGGCGCCCTTCATGCTAACCCCGTCGAGCAGCGGGTTAGAAATGGCTTTCTCGGCGGCTTCGATGGCGCGATTGTCGCCGACCGCTTCGCCGGTGCCCATCATGGCCTTGCCCATCTCGCCCATCACCGAGCGGACGTCGGCGAAGTCGAGGTTGATCAGGCCGGGCATGACCATCAGGTCGGTAATCCCGCGCACGCCCTGCTGCAGCACCTCGTCGGCCATTTCGAACGCTTCCTTGAAGGTCGTGTCGGAATTGGCGAGGCGGAACAGATTCTGGTTGGGAATGACGATCAGCGTGTCGACGTGCTGTTGGAGCTCGTCGATGCCGGCGTCGGCGGCGCGACCACGCCTGGTGCCTTCGAACGCGAACGGCTTGGTGACCACGCCGACGGTCAGGATGCCCTTGTCGCGGGCGGTCTTGGCGATCACCGGCGCGGCGCCGGTGCCAGTGCCGCCGCCCATGCCGGCGGCGATAAAACACATGTGCGTGCCTTCCAGCGCGCGCTCGATCTCTTCCAGCGTCTCTTCGGCCGCGGCGCGCCCGATCTCGGGCCGCGATCCGGCGCCCAGGCCCTGGGTGATCTTGAGGCCAAGCTGGATGCGGCGGTCGGCGGTCGAGGCGTTCAATGCCTGCGCGTCGGTATTGGCGACGATGAAGTCGACCCCCTGCACGTCGGCCGCGATCATGTTGGCGACCGCGTTGCCGCCGGCGCCGCCAACGCCGATGACGCTGATCCGCGGGCGAAGCTCGTCGACCTCAGGCCGGACGAAATCGATGCTCATGACCATTACCCCCTAGTAGCCGGCCCGAAGGCAGCAAGGCGCTGAACCGTCAATGTGAATCAATGCACTAGTCCGATTCGCGCACCAAGCGAAAAAGTTAACGGTGCCGAGAAATTTGGGGAAAAGCGTGACCCGAAAGACTCACATGCGGTCAATTTGGATCAGTTTGGCCGGAAATCGACCTGCTCGATGCGGGGAACGCCGACCGCCCACCAAAAAGCGCCGAACGCGGCGACCGCGGCGGTGAGCATGAAAGCGCTGTCGTAGCCCGCGCTATCGACGAGGATCCCGGTGATGATCGGCCCGAAAATGCCCGACAGATTGCCGAGCGCGTTCTGGACGCCGACCCACGTCCCCGCGGCGCGCGGCCCGGCGAACATCTGCGCGATCGCGTAGAGGTTGAGCGACAAAGACGCCGTCCCCGCCCCGGCGAGCGACAGCAGGATGGCGAAGTCGACCGCGGTCTCGGCATAAGCGAGGCCGAGGATCGCCGCCGCCACCAGGGCCTGGCTGACGACCATCATCCACCGCCGGCACA
>JBKJYX010000087.1:0-2842 GCA_046715575.1 Sphingomicrobium sp.
GTTCTGCCGAGGTCAAGGCGAAGTATCTCCCCTCATTGATCCCGATGGAGCGGATGGCGTCCTACTGCCTGACTGAGCCGTCGTCGGGATCCGACGCCGCCGCGCTCAAGACCAAGGCGGTCAGGGACGGCGACGATTATGTCGTGTCGGGATCGAAGGCGTTCATCTCCGGCGCCGGCGAGAATGAGATTTACGTGACCATGGTCCGCACCGGCGAGGATGGCCCCAAAGGCATCTCCTGCCTGGTGATCGAAAAGGACATGAAAGGCGTCAGCTTCGGCGCCCAGGAAAAGAAGCTCGGCTGGCATTCGCAGCCCACCGCCCAGGTCAATTTCGACGAGGTCCGAGTCCCCGTCGCCAACCGCGTCGGCGCCGAGGGCGAGGGCTTCCGGATCGCCATGATGGGCCTCGACGGCGGCCGGCTGAACATCGGCGCCTGCTCCTTGGGCGGCGCCCAGCGCTGCCTCGACGAAGCGATTGCCTACACCAAGGAGCGCAAGCAGTTCGGCACGCCGATCGCCGATTTTCAGGCGACGCAGTTCACGCTCGCCGATATGGAAACCGAGCTCCAGGCGGCGCGCTTTTTGCTCTACGGCGCCGCCGCCAAGGTCACCGCCAACGCGCCCGACAAGACCAGGTTCGCGGCGATGGCCAAGCGGTTGGCCACCGACACCGGCTCATCGGTGGTCGACCGCGCGCTGCAGCTGCACGGCGGCTACGGCTACCTGCAGGATTATCCGATTGAGCGCTTCTGGCGCGACCTCCGCGTCCACTCGATCCTCGAGGGCACCAACCAGATCATGCGCGTGATCGTCAGCCGGGACTTGCTGCGCCAGTGACTAACGACGTCATGGTCTCCACGCAGGGTCCGGTCGCAAGGCTCCGCCTCAACCGTCCTCAGGCGATCCACGCGCTGACCCGCGACATGTGCGAGACTATGTCCGAAGCGCTGCTCGGCTGGCGGGGCGACCCCGAGATCAAGGCGGTCGTCATCGACCACGCCGAGGGCCGCGGCTTTTGCGCCGGGGGCGACGTGGTGATGCTGGCCAGGAGCGGCGCCGTCGACGGGACCCAGGCCCGCGCTTTCTTCCACAGCGAATATCGCCTCAACCATTTGCTCTTCACCTACCCCAAACCGACCATGGCCATCATGGACGGCATCACCATGGGCGGCGGCGTCGGCATCTCCCTGCCCTGCACCCATCGAATCGCGACCGAGAACACCCGCCTCGCCATGCCCGAAACCGGCATCGGCCTGTTCCCGGACGTCGGCGGCGGCTGGTACCTCCCTCGCCTCCCCGGCCGCGTCGGCCAATTCATGGTCCTGACCGGGGCCCGGCTCGACGGTGCCGAATGCCATTATCTCGGCCTTGCCACCCATTACATACCGCAGGCGTCGCTCGAGGAATTGGTCGAGCGGATCACCACCATGCCCGACCGCCTCGGCGGCGTGCTCGGTGCGGCCGCCGCATCGGCGCCGAACGCCAAGATCGCCGGCAATCTGGCGTTGATCACGCGGAACTTCGCGTCCGACGAGCTCGAGGAAATTACCGCCGCGCTCGAAGCCGACGGGAGCGATTGGGCCCAGACGGAACTGGCCACCATCCGCACCAAGAGCCCCTTGTCCTGCAAGGTCTCCCTGCGCTTGCTCGCGGACGGCGCCACGCGGCGCGGCTTTACCGACGAAATGACCGCCGAATATGCCCTCGCCGCCCATGTCGTGAGCACTCACGACTTCCTGGAGGGCGTGCGGGCGTTGTTGATCGACAAGGACAATGCGCCGAAATGGGAGCCGCCGACGCCCGAGGAGGTCACCGACGAGATGCTCGACAAGCTGTTCGAGCCGCTCCCCGAGGACCAGCGCTGGACTCCGTTCCCGGACACCGGAGAGTAAGATGACCGACTATCAGACCATCCTCGTCGAGCGTCGCGAAGCGGTGACGCTGGTCACCCTCAACCGTCCGCAGGCGTTGAATGCCCTCAACAACCAGGTGCTGGCCGAGCTGATCGCCGCTTTCGCCGCCTACGACGCCGACCCGTCGCAGCGCTGCCTGGTCCTCACCGGCTCGGAGAAAGCGTTCGCCGCCGGCGCCGACATCAAGGAAATGCAGGGCCAGGGCTTCGCCGACATGTACTCGGCCAATTTCTTCGCCGGCTGGGAGCAGGTCACAGCGACCCGCAAGCCGTGGCTCGCCGCGGTCGCCGGCTTCGCGCTCGGCGGCGGCTGCGAAGTGGCGATGATGGCCGACTTCATCATCGCCGCCGACACCGCCAAATTCGGCCAGCCGGAGATCAAGCTCGGTGTCACCCCCGGGATGGGCGGCTCGCAGCGCCTGATGCTCGCGGTCGGCAAGGCCAAGGCCATGGAAATGTGCCTGACCGGCCGGATGATGGACGCCGCCGAAGCCGAGCGCTCGGGCCTGGTCGCCAAGGTCGTCCCCGCGGTGGACCTGATCGACGAAGCCCTGAAAACCGCCGCCGCCATCGCCTCAATGGCCCCGCTCGCCGCCATCGCCACCAAGGAAATGATCAACGCCTCGTTCGAAATGCCGCTCGCCCAGGGCATCCGCTTCGAGCGCCGCCTGTTCCACGGCCTGTTCGGCACCGCAGACCAGAAAGAGGGCATGGCTGCCTTCGTCGAAAAGCGCCCCGGCAACTGGACCGGGAAATAGACTGTTCCCCGGCGAAGGCCGGGGCCCAGGCGGCGCTTCGCGCCGTTCTTTGTTTTGATCTGGACCCGGGCCTTCGCCGGGGAACAAGGAGAGATCATGCCTCGCATCGCATTCATCGGCCTCGGCCACATGGGCGGCGGCATGGCCCCAAATCTTGCCAAGGCCGGTCA
>JBKJYX010000088.1:0-14349 GCA_046715575.1 Sphingomicrobium sp.
GAGCGGACCGTCGCCACCATCCTCGCCGAATTGCCGCCCGATGTCGCAAGCACGCTGGCGGGGCCGATCACCGAAGTGCTGAACCTGCGCACCGGGCCGTTGCTGTGGTTCGGCGCGCTGGTCGGCCTGTGGACCGCGGCCAGCTTCATCGAGACCATCCGCGACATCTTGCGCCGCGCCTATGGCGTGAAGTTCTGCGCGCCGTTCTGGGAATATCGCCTGGCCTCGATCCTGATGATCGTCGCGGCCGTCATGATCCTGATGTTCGCCTTCGCGTTCACGGTGATGTTAAGCTCGCTGCAGCACGCGATCGAGCGGCTACTGCCGTTTTCCGCCGATGTCGGCAGTACGCTCGGCACGTTCCAGGCCGTGCCCGCGGCGATGATGTTTCTTACTTTCTATGTGCTGTTCTACGCCCTGACACCCGCTCGCTACCGCAAGCCGGAATGCCGGAAATGGCCGGGCGCTCTGTTGATCACCGTCTGGTGGCTGGGGACGGTGCAACTCCTGCCCCAGGCGATCGGCCTGTTCGGCGGCTACAGCCTGACTTACGGCAGTCTCGCCGGCGTGATGATCGCTTTGCTGTTCTTCTTCGTCATCGGATTGGGCGTGGTCACGGGCGCGGAGTTGAACGCCGCCCTAGCCGAAGGCGGGGCGACGGCGCTAAAGGGTGAAATCTATAGCGGGCCGTTCAAGGACGAGCTCGAAGTCGAAGAGCCGCAGCCCGGCGAGGATGTGGTTCCGGAGCTTGAGACAGGGGGACCACAGCTTTGACCAAGGCTTCTGGCGGGCTCATGAAGGGCAAGCGCGGGCTGATCATGGGCCTTGCCAACGACCGCTCGCTTGCCTGGGGCATTGCCAAGGCGCTCGGCGACCAAGGGGCGGAGCTGGCTTTCTCCTACCAGGGCGAAACCCTCGAAAAGCGAGTGCGGCCGCTCGCCGAACAGCTCGGTTCCGACCTGCTCATCGACTGCGACGTCAGCAGCAACGCCGCGCTCGACAAGGCGTTCGCCGGCCTGCGCAAGAAATGGGACAAGCTCGACTTTCTGGTCCACGCGATCGGCTTTTCGGACAAGAATGAGCTGCGCGGCAAATTCGTCGATACGACTCTCGACAATTTCCTGCTGACCATGAACATCTCGGTCTACAGCTTCGTCGCGGTCGCCCAACGCGCGCGGGCGATGATGGATAGGGGCGGCTCGATGCTGACGCTGACCTATTACGGCGCCGAAAAGGTCATCCCGCACTACAATGTGATGGGGGTCGCCAAGGCGGCGCTCGAAGCCAGCGTCAAATATCTCGCCATGGATCTCGGGCCCGAGGGCATTCGCATCAACGCCATCTCGGCCGGTCCGATCAAGACGCTGGCAGCGAGCGGCATCGGCGACTTCCGCTACATCATGAAGTGGAACGAATATAATTCCCCGCTGCGGCGCAACGTGACCATCGAAGACGTCGGCGGCGCCGCGCTTTATCTGCTGTCCGACCTCGCCAGCGGCGTCACCGGTGAGATTCACCATGTCGATGCCGGCTACAATGTCGTCGGCATGAAAGCCGAGGACGCCCCCGACATCGCGACGGTGTAGCGTGGCGGAGCCGGTCGGCCGCAAAGTGCGCTTGTTCGGGCGAGTGCAGGGCGTCTTTTTCCGCCAGTGGACGGTCAATCAGGCGCGCACGCTTGGCGTTGCCGGCTGGGTGCACAATGCACGGGACGGCTCGGTCGAGGCGCATCTCGCCGGCGACGAAGCCGCGGTTGCAAAAATGATCGAGCGGATGCGGCAGGGACCTGCCGGAGCCCATGTCGAGGACCTCACCATCGAGGCGGTCGAGCCCGAAGCCGTCGAAGGCTTCTCCGTCCGCCTCTAGCCCCCGAACGGGTCCCGGACCAGGATCGTGTCGTCGCGCTCGGGGCTGGTCGAGACCAAAGCCACCGGGCAGCGGATCAGCTCCTCGATCCGGCGCACATATTTGATCGCCCGCGCCGGCAAGTCGGCCCAGCTCCGCGCGCCCCGGGTCGATCCCGGCCAGCCCGGAATCTCCTCGTAGACCGGCTCGACCCGCGACTGGTCGAAGGCGTGCGGCGGAAGATAATCGTAAGCCTCGCCGTCGATCCGGTAGCCGGTACAGATTCGCACGGTCTCGAACTCGTCGAGCACATCGAGCTTGGTCAGCGCGATGCCGGTGATGCCCGACACCGCGACCGCCTGCCGCACCAGCACCGCGTCGAACCAGCCGCAGCGCCGCTGGCGGCCGGTAACCGTGCCGAACTCGTGGCCGCGCTCACCCAGCCGCTGCCCGATCTCGTCCTCAAGCTCGGTCGGAAAGGGCCCCGAGCCAACTCGCGTCGTATAGGCCTTGGCGATGCCGAGCACGAAGCCGGCGCCTGACGGGCCGATGCCGCTGCCCGACCCAGTGGTTCCGGCGACCGTGTTCGACGACGTGACGAACGGATAGGTGCCGTGGTCGACGTCGAGCAGCACGCCCTGTGCGCCCTCGAACAGGATCCGCCGCCCGCGCCGCAGCGCCACGTCAAGATCGCGCCACACCGGCCGGGCGAACGGCAGCACGAAATCGGCGATCGCGGCCAAGTCCCGCCGCAGCCGCTCGCGATCGACAGGCGGCTCCTTGAACCCCGCCCGCAGCGCGTCATGGTGCGCGCACAAGCGGTCGAGCAGCGGATCGAGCTCGTCGAGATGCGCGAGGTCGCAGACCCGGATCGCGCGCCTGCCGACCTTGTCCTCATAGGCGGGGCCAATGCCGCGCCGGGTAGTGCCGATCTTGCCGGCGCCCGAAGCATCCTCGCGCAGCGCGTCCAAGTCGCGGTGGATGGGCAGGATCAGCGGGCAGGTCTCGGCGATCATCAGCACGTCGGGCGTGATATCGATGCCCTGCGCGGCGACCCGCTCGACCTCGGCTTTGAGCGCCCACGGGTCGAGCACGACGCCGTTGCCGATCACCGACGGCGTGCCGCGGACGATGCCCGACGGCAGCAGCGACAATTTATAGGTCTGGTCGCCGACCACCAGCGTGTGCCCGGCATTGTGGCCGCCCTGGAAGCGGACCACCATGTCGGCGCGGCTGGCGAGCCAGTCGACGATCTTGCCCTTGCCTTCGTCGCCCCATTGCGCGCCGATGACGGTGACGTTGCCCAAGTTGATTTCCTGTGTGCTGAACGGCCCCGCGCGCTCCTACGGGCCGGGCGCCGGTGCGTCTAGGTCTCGGACCGGGCCGCGCCTTTCAGCCGCTCCCGAAGTTCCGACAGCTCCCAATAATCGTTGCGGCTGAACGGCAGCAGCAGGTTCAGCGCCGCCATGGTGCCGCAGCCAAGCTCACGCTTCAATTCGGCGAGCCGAGTGAAGCTGGCGCCAATATCCGCCTCGACCCGGTCCGCGTCCGCCGATTGCCGCAGCAAGGTCTCTTCCGACGTCAGCACGAGCCGCGTCAGGACTTCCCAATATTCGCGGATAAGCTCGGCGGTTTGCGGTCCGGAGCGCGCAGCGAGCGCGGCAATGCGCTGGCCGCCGGGATCGTCGGGGAAGCGTCCGGCGCTCAGCGTGTCGAGCATGGCTTGGTGAGCTTCGCGCTCAACCTGTAGCCACTGCTGGGCCTCGCCGGCGCCGAAGCGGAAGATGGCCATCAACGCCAGCGGCGCCACGATCAGCGTGCCGAGCATGGCTAGCATCGGCTGTTCCGGGAACTGGTTGAACAGGGTGTGGATCGCGACCGCGGCGAGAAGACCGGGGACAAACCAAAGTGGGTTGAAGTCGTAGTCGCCGGCCGCGCCGCGGGTCTCGCGCTCGGCGAGCTCGTGGGCGATGGCGGCCATGATTGCCAGCGTCGTGCCGTGCATCACCGCCGTGCCGAGACCGCGCACCATCCACACCGCGGGCACAAGGTCGGGAAAGCGCAGGAGGTAAAGAACGTTCTCGACGACCGAGAAACCGGCGCCGACGGCGAATCCGGAGATGACCGCGTCGAGCTTGAAACCGATGCGGTTGAAGCGGAACAGGCTGATGATCACGATCGCCTTCAATGACTCCTCGATCCAAGGCGCGACGAAGCGGCTGTAATTGTTGAAGCCCATTGGCAAGGCGTCGAGAAAGACGCCGCTCAGGGGGTAGGCGGCGGCGGCGGCGATACCGCCCATCAAGAGCAGGCCGAGCGTCTCCCACAGGCTCATCAGCTTGAACACGTCGAGCCAGATGAAAACCGCGGTCAGCAGCAGCACCGGTAGCAGCGCAATCGACCAGTCGAGGATCTCGGCAATTTCCATCGCTTGGCTGACTACATGATTTTCAAGGAAGCGAGCAGCTCGGTCTTGCGATAATCTCCGTCGGCCCAGCCGCCCGCGGCGCCGACCGAAAACACCATCGGCAGCCGCAGCGCGACGGTGAAGTTGAGGTCGAGCTGGGCGCCCAGGCTCATGTAGCGGTGCGACTTGCCGTCGGGCGACTGCGTCGCGAGGCCGCTGCCGAACACCGCCGGCCGGATGTGGCTGAGGTAGAAGGCCGGCGTCCCGACTTCGGCGAATCGGATCGGCGGCAAGTTGATCTCGGCGGTCACCTTGCCGAAGCGGCGGGCGGCGATCTCGTCGATCGCAAACCCCGGGAAGCTTTCGGCCTCGCGGTACCTTTTCTCCGAGCGGTCATCGACGTATTTGTTGCGGAACGAGCCGAAATAATAAGCCGCCAGCGGGCTCAAACGCTGACCGCCGGCGATCCCTGCATGCGCGTACAGCCAGGCCGAGCTGTTTCGCCACGGCAACGCCGTCCCGACATCGACCCCGCCGTAGAGTTTGGGATAGAAGCGCCCCTGTGCCTGGTCGGTGGCCGCGACGATGCGCGCGGCGATGCCCTTTTCGTGATCGACCCCGCCGAGCGCCTTGGTGGTGTTAATGTAGCGCACCCCGACCTCGGCCGAGCGCAATTCCTTTGGGCTGGCGATGTTCTGGGCGCCCGGCAGTTGCTTCAGCCCGAAAAACGCCGATGCCGACCCGAAGATGTCGAGCTGGCGCGGCGGGTCATAGATCAGCGGTTTGGAGTAACTGACGATGAACGCGTCGCCCTTGCGGCTGCGAAGTACCGGGCCGGCGAGATCGTAAACGTCGGCGAGGTTGTGCCAGTAAGTGAGCTTCCAGCTGGGCGTCTGATATTCGAGGTTGAGATGGAGCCGCTCGCCACCGCGCACCTTGTTGAACGGCGAAAACGCGACGGTCGCGCTAAGCTGGCGGAACTGCAGTGGATCCGCGAGGTGCAAATAATAGCCGAACGCCGGCGAACGGTCGTAACCCGAGACGATTGGATAATGGGCATCGAACCGCATGCGCCGGAGCGGATCATAGAAGCCGCGAGCGGTGACCAGCTCGTCGAGTGGAATTTTGGCGGGTGACCCCACGCCCCATTGCTTGAGCTCGGGCCGGGCGTTGACCACCTCGGTGCCGAGGAAACGGACGGCGGCGAGATCCTCGCGCACTTGGGGTTTGACGATCGACGGATTGAACCCCTCGCCGGCATAATCATAGACGAGAAGCGAGCCGTCAGGGCGGAGCTGCGGCCGGAAGAAGCCCGTCGATGCGTTGGTCAGGACCTCGTATTTCCCGGTTGCGATATCGAGCCGGAAGACGTTCGAGACGCCGGTGTAGTAAGAGTTGCCGAGGAGCGCCTTGCCGTCCGGCGTGAAGGTGAAATTCTCCGGGATCGCTGGCGCGAGCGACAGGGTCGCGACCGCATCGTCGGCGTTGCCCTGCTCCAGATCGGCGCGTTTCCACACCTTGACCGACTGCTTGCCGTCTAACGTGCCGTAGGACGCCGACACCAGCTCCCCATCGGGCGAGATGTCGAGGTCGAAAATGATCTCCCCGTAGCGGAAGGTCTTGACCTGGTTGAACCGGGTGTAGGGCGGCGGAATTCGGACCACGGTCACGAACCCGTTCTGGTGGCGGATACCCCACAGGCTCTTGTCGGCCTGGTTATAGGCAAGATCGCCGATCCGCGCGTCGGTCAGCAGGCGCCGCTTCCGGCCGGTGTCGACATCGATCGCATTGAGCTCGCGATAGGCGTAATTCTGGTCGGTGTAGAAAGCGGTCCGGGTGGACGGGTCGAAGGCGACGCTGGTCACCTTGTAGAGCATCATGCCGTTGAGGTCGGTCAGCGGCGTGAGCTTGCCGGTACCAAGATCCATTCGCCCGAGGAAGCCGATCCGGCCGGGATAGCGGAAAGCGGCGATGAGGCTGTTGGTCTTGTCGTCGACGAAGCCGCGCGACATCGAGCCCAGTCCGCGCGGTGACAGATGCCGCGCCTCGCTCAGCGGATATTGCGCGAGCGCGGCGAGGTTCTTCTTCTGGAACTGGTGTTCGAAAGCGATCCAATCGGCCCAGACCTTATCGAGCGACTTGCCGAACACATGCTTGAACTGGCTCGCGTAAAAGGCCTGTGAGTCCTCGGACCGGCGAAGCCATTCGACGGTCGGCTCGACCCCGTAGGTCAGCGCCAAAAAAGAGAAGAAGCGGGTGCCGTAGAGGTAGGAATTGGCACCGACCTGCCAATCGACCTGGGTGCCCTCGCTTTCGAGCCCGAGCGGCGAGAAGAAGCGCAAATTATCGCGCACCTTGGCGCGGAACACCATTTCGTCGTAGCCGCCCTGGGCGCGGCCCAATCCCCCCGCCATCCAGGTTTCGAAGAAGACCGCGCTGCCTTCCATATACCAGCGCGGCGTGAGGTTCCGGGGGCTCGTCAGGAAATTGTAGAGGATCGATTCCGGGTGCTTTTGGAGCGGCGCCGGCTTGCCGCCCAGGAAGCGCCGCCAGAACGCATCGCGCGAGTTCCAGACGTCGATCGCGGCGACATGCGCAAGCTCGTGATTGGTGAGGGTGAAAAAGCGCTCGCCCGGTGAAAATGTCTCCATCGACAGCGACAAGGGCGCGACGTCGAGCAAGATCATGTTGCTCGGCGACGCCAGCGCGGCGGCATTGCCATAGTCGGAAAAGTCCTTGAGCAGGATGGTCGTCCGCTCCCAGGGTTTCCAATTCAGCTTCTTCTTGTGGAAGGCCAGCGAGTTCTCGAACGCGCGGCCGAGATAGGGCGTCAGGTAAGTCTGGATCGGGTCGATGTAGAGAAGCGAAAGATTGTTGGTCTCGAGGGTCGAAAGGCGAAAGCCCGATGCATCTTCCGGAACATGCTCGGGACTTTTCTGCACCGGAGCGTTGGGCTGTGTCGGGGCCGGCGTGACCGGGTCGGCCGGCGGCGTATCCTGGGGGGGCGGCGGAACCGCGTCGGGATTTTCCACCACCGTGGTGGTATCGGCGGCCGGCGGAAGCGGCGTCTGTTTGGTCGGTGACTGCGCGAAGCTTGCGGCCGACGAGGCCGAAAGAATGAACGCCAGCGCGCCATACGCAAACCGGCGCCCGTCAGAACCCTCAACCCCCATCAAGGGTCCCCCAAGACCGCTGAATCAGTCGGTATGCGACTGCGAGACGCCAGACTGGTTGAGCGCCGCGCGCAAGCTCGGATTGGCCATCACCGCCGCCAGATTGGGCTGCGACGCAAGCGAGGCAAACGCCTTTTGATTGGACGCCAAGGTCGCCATTGCTGCGGACTGCTGGCTGATCGACTCGAAAGCCTTCGGATTGGCCAACATCGCCGCGAAGGCCTCTGGATTGGCAAGGGCGGCCTGGGACGCGATGGAGTTGATCCGACCGGCCGCCGCCGCCGAGACGGCAAGCGAATGGGCATCGAGCGATTGCAGCGAGCGCGCCGCCAGGCTCATTCGGGCGGCATTCTTGCCCAAATTGGCAAAGGCCGATGCGTTGTTGTCGATCGCAGACATCAATTGCGGGCTCATCAAATGCGCGTTGCGCGCGAGCCCGGCAAAGGCGACCGAATTATTGCCGATCGCCGAAAAGACGCTTGGATCGGCGGCAAGTACGTCCATCGCCGCATTGTCGCTGGCGAGCTGCTGGAAGGCGGGGGCGTTGCGTGCCATGCGCGCATCGGCCGCGGCCTTGGACGCGGCGCTGCGGAAGGCGTTCGCGTTGTTCGCGAAGCTTCTGAAGGCGGGGGCGTTAGCCAAGATCGAAGCCAGCACTTTGGGATGCCCGGCGAGCACCTCAAAGGCTTTGGAATGCGACGCGATTGCCAAAAGCGCCTGCGGCTGGTTGGCGAGCATTGAGAAGGCCGCGCTGTTGGCAGCCATGGCCACCATGGAATCGTTGGAGACCCCGGCCGATTGCATCCGCTGAGCAGCATCCGCGGCGCTCTTGACCGCGGCCGCAAGCGACCGAGGCTGGCCGGCGAGCGACTTGAACGCCCCGGCATTGGCCGCCAGCGAGCTGAAGACCTTCGGATCGCGGGCGAGTGCGTCCATCGCCGCATTGTCATTGGCGAGCTGCTGGAAGGCTGGAGCGTTGCGCACCATACGCGCGTCGGCCGCGGCCCTCGAAACAGCGTTGCGGAAGGCGTTGGAGTTGGCCGCGAGATCGGCGAAGTCCGAGGCGTTACGAGCGATCACGGCGAACGCTTCCGGCTGCGAAGCGAGTGCCTCCATCGCCTCCGAATGGTTGGCGATCGCGTCCATCAATTGAGCGCTCACCCGATGTGCCTGGGGCGCCAGCGCAGCCGCATCCTGCGCCGCTTTGGCAAGGCCTTCGAAGGCGTCGGGATTGGCGGCCAGGGAGCTGAAGGCCTCGGGATTGGACATCAGCGCGGCCATCACCTCGGGCTGTCCCGCCAGCAACTGGAATCCCGGGCTCGCGGCGAACGAGCGGAAGTTCGGGTCCTTGACCATCAGCTCGAACACGTCGGTCTGCATCAGCTCGGCGACCGAGGTGTCGCCAAGCGTGACATCGCCTTCGCCGACCTGGCTTGAAACATAGCGATCGGCCGGCGTGATCGTGCCCGCTGTGGGTCCGAGCGGCGGATAGACGCGTCCGAGTCCATAGGCTCCGACCGCCACCAGCACGACCGCCGCAACGGAGATCATATATTTGTTATTGTTGGAAACGTTGGTGGTCATCGTGCATCCCCCAGCAAAAAAAAAGGCGCGAATGGGAAATCCTGAACGCGAAGTTAACGCGAGTCAATCGAGCGTTGGCAATCGTTCGATCAATTCCGGCCCCAAACACCCAAAACCGGCTCTTGGGGGACGGCGCTGGAATCTCAGTGGCGGTGACGGTGACGTTGCCCAAACCCAATTCCAATTAACTGCAAACGCTCAGCGCGCGTTCAGCGGCGCTCTGTTGATTGGCCGGTGCAGTGTCCAGCGGGAGTCAGTCGATGGTCGGAGCGTCGAGAGGATTGGTCGGAGCGGCGGTGCTCGCCTCAGTGACATTGGTCGCGGGCGGGAGCGCGATGGCGCAGCGTCAGCGCTTGCCCGCCGAATGCCGGAAGGAAATCGTCCAGTTTTGCCGGGGCGCCCAGGGCGGGTTCCGGCAGTGCATCATGACCGCGCTGCCCAACTTGAGTGACCCGTGCCGCAAGGCGATCAGCGAGCGGGCCTCCGCCGGTTCGCCGCCGGCCCCGGGCACGCGCGAGTTCGCTTATGGCGCCGACCCCAAGCAGCGGCTCGACCTGGTCAAGCCGGCGGGCGTCGCCAGGGCGCCAGTGCTGCTGTTCATTCACGGCGGCTGGTCGATCGGCGACAAAGCCCATGCCGCCGGCGGCAAGGCGCGCTGGGCCAACAGCAAGGGCTGGGCCTTCGCCAGCGCCAATTACCGGCTGGTGCCACAGGCGACGGTCGAGAGCCAAGCCGCTGACGTTGCCTCCACAGTCGCCTGGCTCCGTGCCAATGCCGCGAAGGAAGGGCTCGATCCCGGCCGCATCGTGCTGATGGGCCACAGTGCCGGCGCCCACCTCGCCGCGCTGGTCGGGACCGACACCCGTTATTTGCAGGCCGCCGGCGTGCCGATCGACGCGGTCGGGGGCGTCGTGCTCTTGGACGGCGCCGGCTATGACGTGCCGTCACAAGCGAGCGCCGAAATGAACATCGTCAAGCCGATGTACGAAGCGGCGTTCAGCAAGGACCCCAAGCGCCAGGCCGCATTATCCCCGACCCGCCACGCTGCCGCGCCCAATGTCTCCCGCTGGCTGATCCTGCCGATCGAGCGCCGCGCCGACAGCCAGGCGCAATCGAAGGGTCTCGCCGAAGCCCTCAACCGCGCCGGCGCCAGCGCCACCGTCGTCGCGGTCCCCGACGAAAGCCACGGTTCGCTCAACAAGGGCCTCGGTGAGACCGGCGACTTCGCGACCGGCGAGGTCGACCGGTTCCTGGCCGGATTGCGCTAAAAGCTCAGCGGCACGACGTCGCGGACGCCGGGGAGTTCGCAAAGCTCCTTGGCCAGCTCGGGCGTGATCGGGTCGTCGACCGAGACCAAGGCGACCGCTTCGCCGCCGGTTTCGCGGCGACCGAGGTTGAAGGTCGCGATGTTGACCTGCGCCTCGCCCAGCGCCGTCCCGAGCGCGCCGATGAAGCCGGGCTCGTCGGTGTTGACGATGTAGATCATCTGCCCGGTCAGCTCGGCCTCGACCGGCACCCCAAAGATATCCACCAGGCGGGCGGCGCGATTGCCGAACAAGGTGCCGGCGACGCGTTGTTTGCCCTTATCGGTGCCGACCGTAACCGCCAGCAAGGTGTGATAGTCGCCCTCGCGGTCGTGGCGGATCTCGCGCACGTCGAGCCCCCGCTCGCGCGCCAGATAGGGCGCGTTGACCATGTTCACGGTGTCCGAATAGGTGCCCATCAGCCCGGCCAGCACCGCGCCCGTGATCGGCTTGATGTTCAATTCGGCCGCCGCGCCTTCGACCTCGATGTCGATCGAGCGGACTTCGGTGCCGACGATCTGCCCGACCAGGCGCCCCAGTTTCTCGGCCAACGCCATGTACGGCCTCAACCGCGGCGCTTCCTCGGCCGACAGCGACGGCATGTTGACCGCGTTGGTGATGCCGCCGAGCAGCAGATAATCCGCCATCTGCTCGGCGATCTGGATCGCGACATTGACCTGCGCCTCGTTGGTCGAAGCGCCCAGGTGAGGCGTGGAGATGAAGTTGGGCGATCCGAACAGTGGCGATTCCCTGGCCGGTTCGATTTCAAAAACGTCGAGCGCCGCGCCCGCGATATGCCCCGAATCAAGGCCGGACTTGAGCGCCGCTTCGTCGATCAGCCCGCCACGCGCGCAGTTGATGATCCTCACTCCCGGCTTGGTCCTGGCGAGCTTTTCGGCCGACAGGATATTGCGGGTCTGGTCGGTCAGCGGGGTGTGCAAGGTGATGAAGTCGACACGGCGAAGCAGTTCGTCGAGCTCGACCTTTTCGATCCCCAGCTCGACCGCGCGTTCCGGTGTCAGAAACGGATCGTAGGCGACAACCTTCATCTTGAGGCCGAGTGCCCGGCTGGCGACGATCGAACCGATGTTGCCGGCACCGATCAGGCCGAGCAATTTCCCGGTCACTTCGACGCCCATGAAGCGGTTCTTTTCCCATTTGCCGGCCTGGGTCGATGCGTCCGCCTCGGGGAGCTGGCGGGCGAGCGCGAACATCAACGCAATCGCATGCTCGGCGGTGGTGATCGAATTGCCGAACGGCGTGTTCATGACGACGATGCCGCGGGCCGACGCCGCGGGCACGTCGATGGTGTCAACGCCGATCCCGGCGCGGCCGATCACCTTGAGGCGGGGCAAGGCAGCATCGAGGATCGGCGCGGTGAGCCGCGTCGAGCTGCGCACCGCTAGCCCGTCATAGTCGCCGATGAGTGAACCCAACTCGTCGGGAGAAAGCCCCGGCTTTTCGTCGACCTCGATCCCGCGCTCGCGGAAGATGGCCGCCGCGCGCGGGTCCATCGCGTCGGCAATCAGCACTCGAACGTCGCTCATCGGGTCTGCTCCCCGCATTTGGCCTGTTCAAAGGCCCAATCCAGCCAGGGGCCCAAGGCTTCGATATCGGCGGTGTCGACGGTCGCGCCGCACCAGATACGAATGCCCGGCGGAGCGTCGCGATAAGCGCCGATGTCGAACGCCGCTTCCTCGGCCTCGAGCAACTTGACGATCGCCTTTTGCCGCGCCCTGTTCGCTTCGACATCCGAGCGGTCGGCGAACTGCAGGCACACCGAAGTGTTGGAGCGGATCGCCGGATCGGCGGCGAGATGCTCGATCCAGTCCGTTTGGCGCACCCAGTGGCCAAGTGCGGCGGCATTGGCGTCGGCGCGGGCGATCAGCGCCGACAGGCCGCCGGCGCGCTCCGCCCAATCGAGCGCCACCAGCCAATCCTCGACGGCGAGCATCGACGGCGTGTTGATCGTCTCGCCCTTGAAGATGCCCTCGATGAGCTTGTCGCTTTTTGTCAGGCGGAAGATCTTGGGGAGCGAACGCGGCGCGGGCCGTTGCTCGAGCCGCTCGACCGCGCGCGGCGACAGGACGATCATGCCGTGACCAGCTTCGCCGCCCAGCGCCTTTTGCCAGCTGAACGTGCCGACATCGATCTTCGGCCAGTCAATGTCCTGGGCGAACGCCGCCGACGTCGCGTCGCAAATCGACAGGCCGGTGCGGTCGGCCGCGATCCACTCGGCGTCGGGCACGCGCACGCCGCTGGTGGTGCCGTTCCAGGTGAATACGATGTCGCTGGCGGGATCGATCCCGGCCAGGTCCGCGATCTGCCCGTAATCGGCGGAGCGTACCTCGGCGTCGAGCTTCAACTGCTTGACCACGTCGGTGACCCAGCCGGCGCCAAAGCTTTCCCACGTCAGCATGGTCACCGCCCGCGGGCCGAGTAGCGACCACAGGGCAAGCTCCATCGCACCAGTATCGGAGGCGGGGACGATGCCCAGCCGATAGTCGGCCGGTAGCTCCAGCAGCGCGTGGGTGCGCTCGATCGCTTCGCCCAGCCGCGCCTTGCCCAGCGCCGAGCGGTGCGAGCGGCCGAGCGAGCGCGTGTCGAGCAGCGCGGCGGACCAGCCGGGCGGCTTGGCGCAGGGACCGGAGGAAAAGAAGGGACGCGCCGGAAGCGCGGCAGGACGGCTAGTCAAAACACTCTCCTCACAGAGAGCACGCGCCGCGTTGGGACGGCGTGGCCCGCCGCCAGCCCTACCCGATGACCGGCGAATGACAAGCGGCGGGTGAAAGAATCGCTAACCGTCGCGAGTGCGAGATCGGTTTCGTGACGGCGAATCACCGCTCGTTTCGGGCGCATTACAACGGTTCACCGCAGGGAGCGGACGGTTCATCCCGCCAAGGGGAACATAAGGTTGAAATCGTTAACCCGGGCGGGTCAGGTTCAAATTCGCCAGCACGGGTGGGCAATCTGTGCGACGGCGGTGGGGCTGGGGAGCTCCTCTAATCGGTGGACAACGAACGCGCTTTGGCGCGCTCGCTATGGATTTGGAGCGAAGACAAGATGGCGCATGTACTGGCCGCGACGCCCACACTCTCCTTCTTCCGGGATCGCGACCTGTTCATCCACGATGGCACCAAATTGCGTCGTTTCCGCCTTTCCGCTCCCGTCCAGGCTTTCTTCTTCCTCGTCATGATGACCTTGGTTGCTTGGTCCGGCTACGCTGCCGCGAAGATGATCGCCCCGGGTCCGCAGGCGCTTTCGCTGAGCGACGCGACCGAAGCCCGCGCCAAAAAGATCGAGCAGCGCCAAGCGTTGATCGAGGCCATTCTCACCGGACAGCAGATCGACGAGGCGGCGGTTGCGGCCGCATCCACCGGCGGCCGCGCCAGTGACGCGGGGCCCCTGGCTCGCGTCGAGGACGCGCAATTTGCCCAGGCGGCGCTGATCGCTCGCGCGCTGGATGTCCGCTATCAGACGACCTCGGCGGAGCTGAAGAAACTTGGCCTCGCACCTTCACGGGTAGCGGCGGTCGGCGGCCCGTTCGACGCAGCCGGCAAGGCCGACCCCACCTTCAAGCAGCTCTTCACCAGCTGGAAGAAGCTCGACACCCTCCAGGATGGCGCGATCGCCGTGCCGTCCGACAAGCCGGTCAAGACCGCGGCATTCACCAGCGGCTACGGCCTTCGCTCCGATCCCTTCCAGGGCCGCGCGGCTATGCACGCCGGCATCGACCTCGCCGGGGCGGTCGGCACTCCGATCTACGCGACCGCCGACGGCATCATTAGCGACGCCGGCTACAACAACGGCGGCTACGGCAATCTGATCAAGATCGATCACGGCCGCGGCATCGAAACCCGCTACGGCCACCTGTCGGCAATGATCGCGCGGGTCGGCCAGCCGGTGAAGCGCGGCGAGATGATCGGCCGCATGGGTTCGACCGGCCGCTCAACCGGCAGCCACCTCCACTACGAAGTGCGCATCGACGGCCGCCCGGTGAATCCGGTGCCGTTCATGAAATCGACCGACTATCTGG
>JBKJYX010000089.1:0-3136 GCA_046715575.1 Sphingomicrobium sp.
GCCCTCGTGGAGGTCGAGGGACTTCGGGTCCTTGATCCCGAGGCGGAATTCGAGTTCGCGGAACTGGGCCGACTGGAACCCCGACGCAGTGCCCAGCACGTCGCGGAACTTGCCGTAATCGACGGGAGTAAGTGTCGCCAGCACGTCCCACGACAAGGTCATCACCGACTGGATTCGGCTGACCCGCGACAGCGCCTTGTAGGCCGCGGAGAATTGATCGGCGCGGACCAGCTCGATCGCCAGCGCGACCTCGTGCAGCATCTGCTTGAGCCACAATTCCTTGGTCTGGTGGATGACGATGAACAGCATCTCGTCGTGCAGGTCGCTCTTGGGCTGCTGCGCGGACAGCAGCCGGTCGAGGCCGAGGTAATCGGCATAGGTCATTGCGGCGGGGGTGGCGGTCATGTCCCGCCGGTTACGCCAAAGGGCGCGCGGGCAAAAGGGGCAGCCGCGCCACCGACCGTCCCCCGGACGAACCTCGGCTCGCTACTGGGTCGAGGGGCCCTGATTGCCGACGCCGCCGCTGCCGACCGTGCCGATATTGCCGAACAATTCCTCGAAGAAGCTCTTGTTGCGGCCCAATGTCGGCGTGCTGTCGTTGACCGGGTTGATGCTCGCCACCAGTTCCTTGCCGGTGCGGTCGACCCCGGCGACATTGCCGGCCGCGTCGAAGCGGACGCGCAGCACGGTCTGGTCGGTGACGCGCGGGTTGCGAAAGGCGAACGCGGAGGTCTGGCGCGCCACATAATACCATTCGTTCGGGTCGAACTGCCCGGTGAAGGTCGGCCGACCGAGCGATTTGGCGACCGAATCCTTGTTGTCGACGCCCGGCTGGATCGCCGCCGCCAGCTCCTTGTCGAGGACGTAGCCACGGCTCTCGCGAAAGCCCGTGCATCCAGAAAGCAGCAGGACGCCCGCCATCCCCGCCGCGATCCGTGCCAATCCATTCGTCATTTTCAAAACCTCTCATCAAAGGGTCGCGCGAAAGCCAAGCGCCGCCCCTTGCGTCGCGATCGGGTGGCCTCAATATGCGGTTCGCTTGCCCGCGCGCAAGTGCGAAGCCGGTTAAGAAAGCGAGACATCCGTGAAGCTTGGCTTGTGGAAGGCACGGCCGCTCGCCGCCAGCGCGCTTTATGCGGCTCTGGTCGGCCAGGCGCGCGACCCGGCTTGGTACCGCGCATGCGGCGCGGCCGACACGATCGACGGGCGCTTCGCGATGCTGGCGACTCTGGTCGCGCTGGCCATCGTCCGCCTCGAGGATGGCGGGCCGGAAGCGCAAGCGGCGGCGGTCGCGCTGACCGAACGGTTCGTCGCCGACATGGACGGCGAGATGCGCCAACTGGGCTTCGGTGATCCGTCGATCGGCAAGGAGGTCGGAGCGATGGTCGGAGCGCTGGCCGGCCGCGTCGCGGCATGGCGGCGGGCGGTTGCCGGCGAAGAGGCGTGGGACGCGGTGACGGCGCGAAGCGCGCTGCGCGAGCAATCGGTCAACTCGGAGACGCTCGCGGCGATGAGCGCGGGGTTGGAACGGTTTCAGGCACTGCTGGAAGCCGCCGGCGATTCGGCGCTGGCGCGGGGAGCGATTGCATGACCGAGGATTTCGCCCACCGGCTGACGCTCGACCGGATCCGCGACGGCGAACGGATCGACCTAGTCGCCGACGACGATGAGCGCCGCGCGATCGCCGCGCGGCTCGACCTGCCATCGCTCGAGCGGCTCGAAGCGCATGCGAGCCTGGCGCGCGACGGCGACCGCATCCACGCGGCCGGGCGCGTCGCCGCATCGCTCGAACAGCGCTGCGTGGTTACCGGAGAACCGGTCGCGGCGCATATCGACGAGGCATTCGAGATCGCGTTCGTGCCGGAGCCCCGGGTCGGGCCCGAGGAAGAGGTCGAGCTGCGGCCCGACGATTGCGACGTGGTGTTCCACGACGGCACCGCGATCGACCTCGGCGGCGCGATCGCCGACACCCTGGCGCTAAGCCTCGACCCCTATCCGCGCAGCGCGTCGGCCGAAGCCGCCTTGAGGGAAGCGGGCGTTCTGAGCGAAGAGGAAGCGAGTCCGTTCGCGGTCCTGGCCAAGCTCAGGAAGGACCTCGGCGGGAACCTGCCCTAGACTTTAGCCTGTCACCCCAGCGAAGGCTGGGGCCCAAGCAGTGTGGTTAGTGGTTCAGCGTCTCAAATAGGTCGTCCCAGTGCGGGTTTGCCTGCTCGATCAGTCGCGTCTTCCAAGCGCGCTTCCAAGCCTTCATCGCCTTTTCCCGCGCTATTGCTTCGTCGATTCGCTGGTGGTGCTCGGCGTAGACCAGCCGGGTTAGCCCATAGCGCTTGCAGAACGCAGAGCCGTCGCCGCAGCGGTGCTGGTACGCCCTTGCTGGCAGGTTATTCGTGACGCCGATGTAAAGCGTACCGAATGGCGCGTCGGTCATTATGTAGACCCACCCAGGCTTCATCGCCTCAAACTTTCACCGATTCAGCTTGGACCCCAGCCTTCGCTGGGGTGACCAGATTTCCTGGTCAGAAAGGGACGTCGTCGTCGAGGTCGGTATCGAACGCCGCCGGCTGCGGGCGGGACTGGGTACGGGTCCCGCCGCCCGAGCCGCCGGCATCGTCAGCAAAATCGCCGCCGCCGCCGCGTGCTCCGCTACCTCCGCCTTCGCCACGGCTGTCGAGCAGCACCAGCTCGCCGCGAAAGCGCTGCAGCACGACCTCGGTCGAATAGCGGTCGGCGCCGCTCTGGTCCTGCCACTTGCGGGTCTGGATCTGGCCTTCGAGATAGACTTTCGAGCCCTTGCGCAAATAGCTCTTGGCGACCCGGCCCAGATTCTCGTTGAAGATCACCACGCGGTGCCACTCGGTCCGCTCCTGGCGGTTGCCGTCCTTGTCCTTCCAATTCTCCGAGGTCGCGACGCGGAGATTGACCACTTCGCCGCCGTTGTTGAGCGAACGCGCTTCCGGATCGTCGCCGAGGTTGCCGACCAGGATCACCTTGTTCACGCCCGCCATTGCCGTCTCTCCTCAAAGTCGCGCACCGAATAGGCCAGCGCAGACGGTTGAGTCACCACCTTATTCGGCCGGCAGAGGATGCGGGTGCCGCTTGGTGGCCGAGCGAAAACCCCAGATGACCGCGGCCAGCG
>JBKJYX010000090.1:0-2652 GCA_046715575.1 Sphingomicrobium sp.
ACCTTGTCCTCATAGGCCGGGCCGATCCCGCGCCGCGTCGTCCCGATCTTGCCCGCGCCCGACGCATCCTCGCGCAGCGCGTCGAGGTCGCGGTGGATCGGCAGGATCAGCGGGCAGGTTTCGGCGATCATCAGCACGTCAGGGGTGATCGCGATGCCCTGTGCGGTCAGCTTCTCGACTTCGGCCTTCAATGCCCACGGGTCGAGCACCACGCCGTTTCCGATCACCGACGGCGTGCCGCGCACGATCCCCGACGGTAGCAGCGACAGCTTGTAGACCTCGTTGCCGACCACCAGCGTATGGCCGGCGTTGTGCCCGCCCTGGAAGCGCACGACCATGTCGGCGCGGCTGGCGAGCCAGTCGACGATCTTGCCCTTGCCCTCGTCGCCCCATTGCGCGCCGATGACGGTGACGTTGCCCAAGTCGAATTCCTTAACCCTAAGCGGTCAGCCGCGGTTCAGCGCGCCTCCTATTGAATGCGGTGCAACGCGTCCAGCTTGGAGGGCGAAATGCGGTGGATGTTGATTGGTCTGATGGCGACGACCGCTCTTGGCGGGGTCGCGATCGCTCAGCGGGAACGGCTACCGGCCGAGTGCCGACAGGAGATTATGCAGCTGTGCCGGGGCGCGGCGGGCGGATTCCGTCAATGCATCATGACTGCGCTGCCCAAGCTCAGCGATACGTGCCGCATGACCATCGGTGAGCGCGCCGCAGCTGGCTCACCGCGCGCGCCGGGGACGGTCGAGTACACCTACGGCTCCGACCCCAAGCAGCGGCTCGACCTGGTCAAGCCAGCGGGCGTCTCGAAAGCCCCGGTGCTGCTGTTCGTCCATGGCGGCGGCTGGTCGATCGGCGACAAGGCGCATGCGGCGGGCGATAAGGCGCGCTGGGCAAATGGCAAGGGCTGGGCCTTCGCCAGCGCCAACTATCGGCTGGTGCCTAATGCAACCGTCGAGCAGCAGGCGGCCGATGTCGCCAGCGCAATTGCGTGGCTCAGGGCCAGCGCTGCGAAGGAGGGACTCGATGCCGAGCGCATCGTGCTGATGGGGCATAGCGCGGGCGCCCATTTGGTCGCGCTGGTCGGCACCGACCCGCGCTATCTGAAAGCGGCGGGCGTGCCGATGAGCGCGATCAAGGGCGTCATCCTGCTCGACGGCGCCGGCTATGACGTGCCGACCCAGGCGAGCGCGGAAATGAACATCGTCAAGCCGATGTACGAAGCGGCGTTCAGCAAGGACCCCAAGCGCCAGGCCGCGCTATCCCCAACCCGCCACGTGGCCGCGCCCAATGTCGCCAACTGGCTGATCCTGCCGGTCGAGCGCCGCGCGGATTCGCGGGCGCAGTCGAAAGCGCTGGCGGCTGGCCTGTCACGGGCGGGAGCCTCGACGCTGGTCGTCGCGGTGCCCGGCGAAAGCCACGGCTCGCTCAACAAGGGGCTCGGCGAGGCTGGTGATTTTGCCACCGGCGAAGTCGACCGCTTCCTCGCCGCGCTGCGCTAGAAAGCCAGCGGCACGACTTCGCGTACCCCGTCGAGCGCACATAGCTGCTTGACCACGCTCGCGGGGACGCTGTTCGGCAACTCGGGGCCGCGCCTGGTCGAGATGTTCGGGGTCGAGGTCGAGGCCGAGTTGGACGGCCAGATGATCTACATCGTCAATACCGATGCCCCCGGCTTCATCGGCAAGCTCGGCACGGCGCTGGGCGAAGCCGGCATCAACATCGCCACCTTCAACCTCGGCCGCCGCGCGGAAGGCGGCGAAGCAGTCGCGCTGATCGCGGTCGACGGCGACGTCCCCGCGAGCGTGGTCAAGCAGCTATGTGCGCTCGACGGGGTGCACGAGGTGGTGCCGCTGCGCTTCTGATTGTAAACGTCCGCTTTCTACCCAAAGCAGACATTAGCGTTGTCCCCGCTTTGCGCCCATCGCGGTCTTATACGACCACTTGGGCCTCGTCCGAAACCAGCCGATCGCAGAATTGCCCAAAGTGCGGTGCGGTTCACACCGTGGATGCTGGCAAAAAGCTCTTTTGGATTATCGCGGCGATATTTATCGCCTATGTCGTCTATCATAATCTCGCTTCGGAACCGGACCCTAACGTGGAATACCGGGCACCGTGAAATGTGAAGCTTGGGGGGCAAATGCGAACTGGCTTAGCCTATTTTCTAGGGGGCTTTCTGCTAAGCGGTTGCTCAAACATTTCTCCGGACGAAAAACTCTGTCGCGCCGAAATTTCCGCCGGTCTCATGAATCCCGAAACGGCTGAATTCCATGAATTCGCAAAACTGTCTGAGCCAAGCGCAATTGAGGTTTTTCACGAGTTTCGTAGCAAAGCCTACAAGACCAAATTTCCGGCGCTGCAATTCAACGATGCCGTCATGAAGCAGGTCTCGGCGAACCAAGTCACTTATTGGATCAAAGAGGGCGGCTATTGGGCCAGCCTTCGAGTGCGAGCTGAAGGGCGGCTTGGGAACCGGATTACGGACAACTATCTTTGCATGGGGAACCATGAAGCCTGTCAGTGCGGCAACGAGCAAATTTTCCTCGAAATTGTTAAGTAGTCGGGGTCGCTCTTAAGGGTTCGGCAGACGCAATGTCCGCCAGACCGACCATGGAGGCTGGTTCCGCCACCACTCGCCGACGGGGAACTTTATAG
>JBKJYX010000091.1:0-4073 GCA_046715575.1 Sphingomicrobium sp.
ATGGCGAGCACCGAATAGAGGATGGCGAAGGCGATTCCGGCGATCGCGCCGAACTCCGCGTCGTCAAGCTCCAGGTCCTTCATGATCGGCCCGGCGAGGATCCCGAGGATCTGCCGATCGAGGAAATTGAAGATGTAGGTCAGCAGCAGGAAGGCGAGGATGACGTTGGGGTTCGCGGACCGACGATGCTCAACCATGGCCCCTTACTCTCCTGACGAACGCGTGGCCGTTCGATGCCACGGGGCGCCAGCGATTGCCAGCGCCCCATGTCAGCAGGGATTGGCCTGCCGACGCGAGTAGATACCAGACCGTCCTGTTGCCAGCGATCATGGAAGGGTTAGCAGGAATTGGTTGATCGCGTCGACCGCCGCCGGCTCGGTTAGCATGGGCGCATGGCCGACGCCCGGCACCTCAACTCGGCGCAGACGCGGCGCTTTGCGCGCCATCCTGTCCGCGATGGCCTTTGTTATCACGTCCGAATTCGCGCCGCGCACCAGCAGCGTGGGGCGCTTGCGGGCGAGCCAGCGGAACAGCAACCAGGCGAGCCAGCCATGCCGGCCCGGCTTGTGCTGCAGCAGGGGCAGCAGAATCCGCGCATCATAATCAAGCTCCGGCATGCCGGCATTGTCGCGGAAGACCTGCCTGGCGAAACGGTCCCATTCCGCCGCGCCATAATCAGGGAACGCCGCTCCGTTGGTCCGCCGGACATAATCGGCCGCCTGGCCCCAGTCGCGGACCTCAACCGTTTTGCCGACATAGCTCATGATCCGGGCGATGCCTTCCGGCGCGACTTCGGGGCCGACGTCATTGAGGATCGCCGCCGCCACCGCTTTCGGGCGCATGGCCATCATGGTCATGGTGATGATTCCACCCATCGACGTGCCGAGGAACACAGCCCTGGCCAGCCCTAGCGATCGCATGAGGTCCAGCACATCCCGCGCATAGACTTTGGGTACATAGTGGGACGGATCGGGATCGCGATCCGACAGGCCGCGACCGCGAACATCGGGAACCAGGACGCGCCGACCGGTGCCGGCCAGCCACGGCGCCACATCCGCAAAGTCCTTCGAGTTGCGGGTCAGCCCGTGCAGGCAGATGATGGGTAGCCGCGCCTCGTCGCCGACGCCGGCATAGTCGCGGGCGTAGAGGGACAGGCCGTCGCGCGATTGCCAAAACCAATCAACAAATGGTTCCATGGAGCTTGCCGATGCTAACCTGCTACGAGCGCCGGCGACGGCCGGCGGATGATCGGGGGCGGGATTGATCCCGCCCCTGACAGCTCGATGGTCTAGAATTTATATCCTAGCGACAGATAAACTTGACGCGGCGCCCCATAAAAAGCGCTGAGCACACCTTCAAGGCCAAGCCCCGCTCCCGGCCGCGGAGGCTGACGAATCGCCCCCGTGGCTAGGTCGAAGTCCAAGAAATTATAGCCGGCGATCTTGTACTGTTTGTCGGTGAGATTCTTGCCGTGCAGGCCGACGGACCAGCGACCGCCGGCAGAGCGCCAGACAATGTTCGCATCCAGTAGGGCGTAACCATCTTGGTCGAGTACCGGAATCTCGGCTTCGGACTGGAACGTCTTGCTGCGGTACGAGAGGGTCGTATTGGCGTTCAGCTTGCCGCCGAACGCCGGCGTGGAATAATCGAGCGTCCCGCTCATCGTCCATTTCGGCGTGTTCTGGAAATTGCGGAACTCCGTAACATCTGTCGGCACGTTGACGCCTCCAACCAGAATGTTCGAGACGAATTCCTTATATTCCGCGTCGATGTAGCCGAGCGTCCCGGCGATGCTCAGGCGGTCGCCCGAACTGGCGAAATCGCGCGCGACGGTCGCGTTGGCTTCGACCTCGACGCCCTGCATCCGGGCCTTGCCCGCATTGTCGACCACGCCGCAGAAGCTCGGCTGCCCGCCAGAAACGCAAGGAATCGAGCCGGGGATTTGGACATCGGCATAGTCCGCCCGGAACAGGGCCGCGGCAACATACAAGCGGCGGTCGAACAATGATCCCTTATAGCCGAACTCATAGCTATTGACCGTCTCGGGATTGAACCCGACATATTCCGTGACCTCAGCGTCGCTGATCGTCCCGTCATTGTCGAGGTCGGGAGCATTCGGGGTCGACGACCGAGGATCGAAGCCGCCGCCCTTAAAGCCTTGCGAGTAGCTCAGATAGAGAGTGTTATTGGCGTCAGGCTCATAGCTGATGGAAGCGCGAGGCGTAAATTTCCTGAACTTCGCCGACCCTTCGAAGTCGGTCTGGACGGCCAGGAACGGAATGCCGGCGCCCCCGAAAATCGGTGACCCGCCTCCAAGGAAGCGCCGGCGCAAGATGTCGCCCGTGCGCTTGTCCCAAGTGTAACGGCCGCCTAGCGAGACGCTGATCTGGTCCGTCAGGTCGTAGCTGAAATCCGCGAATACCGCGCTGGTCTTGGTACCGATCTCCGAAAATGTATGTGCCGCAAGCCCGTTGAGAAGCTGGTACACGCGCACGTCGAACGCTGTCAGCGCATTTGCATCGAGGTAATAAAATCCGATCAGGCCGTTCAGTCGGCCCCGTTCCACCAAGAGTTGGACCTCTTGGCTGAACTGCTTGTTTTCATAGATCGCGGGAACGTCGAAATCGACCACCGCCAGCGTGTCGAAATCGATCGGAGTGGCGCTCTCATCCTGCCGATACGAGGTGATCGAACGTAGCTTTAGCCCTTCGGCAACTTCGATTTCCGCGAGCCCAGTGACGCCTCCGCCTTTCACCTGCTGCTCCGGATCGATGAGCCCGCCACGCGTATCATAGACATCGTCAAGCACCGGCGCGCCACCGAACAGGCCCGGAATCAGCCGATGGCCGCCGCGGGCATTGCTGTTGTCCCAGGTGTAGTCTCCTGACAGGCGCACGAAGATGGCATTCTCAGGCTCGAGCTCGATGGTCCCCCGCGCTGCCCAAATGTCCTTGTCGTAATTCTCCGCGCCGGTCGTGAGATTCTTGCCGAAACCGTCACGCGTCAGTCGAGCGACCGATGCCCCGACCTTGAAGCCGTCGGCAATCGGCACTGAGCCCGAGACGATGAGGTCGCGCTGTTTGTAAGTGCCGATGTTGGCTCGAACACTCAAAGTGGGCTCGTTCGACAGGCGGCGAGTGACATATTTGACGGCACCACCCACGGTGTTGCGCCCGTAGAGCGTGCCCTGCGGTCCGCGAAGGACCTCGATCCGATCGACATCGTAAATGTCGAGGACGGACGCTTGAGGACGGTTCAAATAGACATCGTCGATATAGATGCCGACGCCCTGCTCGAAGCCCGCGACCGGATCCTGCTGGCCAACGCCGCGGATGAAGGCAGTCAATGTGCTGTTCGTTCCGCGCGACGGCTTCAGCGTGAGATTAGGAGTCGTGTCCGCAAGGTCGGTGATGTCGAGCGAACCCTGCCGTTCGAGCTGTTCGCCCGTGTAGGCGGTGACGGCGATCGGCACGTCCTGCAGCGCTTCATTGCGGCGCCGGGCAGTAACGACGATTTCGCCGGTTGTGCCCTGGTCGACCTCCGCTTCGGCGGCGGCAGGCTCAGGCTGCGCCGCCTCGGCATTGGTCGGCTCGACCGACTGGGCGGTTGCGCTGCCGGGAATGGCCAAGGCTGCAGCGGACGCGAAAAGCAACGCACGTGTGGCAAGATCGAACCGAGTCGACATCGAAATTCCTCCCCATTTGTTGGCCAGCCGGTTATCTCCGAGCTTGGCTGTTACGAGGCTCTGTAATGAAAGTTGAACCAAGTTTCAACTTATGGAATAAGAGAAATGGCGATGGGGGAAAATCCGATGCAACGCGGCCACAGTTCGGATCGGGGAGCCAGCGTACCGCGCATCGCCAACGCACCAGCCGCTGGCGCCGGGCGCGGCCCCGCGATCGCGCGCGGCGCGGCTTCGCCCGCCAGCAAAGGCAAGGCGCCGCGGACCGCGCGCGGCGAAAAGACGCTGCGCAAGATCCTTGACGCGGCGCTTGCCGAGTTTGGCCAGCAGGGGTTTCACGACAGCTCGATCGTCGGGATCACGGCCCGCGCCAAGGTCGCGCTGGGGACGT
>JBKJYX010000092.1:0-12637 GCA_046715575.1 Sphingomicrobium sp.
CTACCCCGGCCGGCGGGGGCCCGCCGGCGTCGACCATATCGGCTTCATGTGCCGCGACCCGGGCGAGCTGGCCGAACAATATGAGCGGCTGAAGTGCCTAGCCATCGCGCCAACTTCAGCCGTCAACCACCATTTCACTTCGTCGCTCTACTATCACGATCCTGACGGCAACGAAATCGAGATCAGCTGTGACAATCTGCCAAGCAAGCAGGCTGCCGACGCCTTCATGAAATCGGATGCGATGGTCCAAGCCATGGTGCCACCATTTTTCGGCTCGGAGTTCGATCCCGAAGAATTGCTGCGGCTGCACCGATCAAGCGCCCCCGCCGAGCAGTTGGCGCGCATCGGGCTTTAGCGCCTCACGTTCAAAGCCCTCTCGAACACGCTTTCGAACATCGCGGCGTCGAGCCGCCGCGTGTTCTGGTTGTAGCGCGAGCAGTGATAGCTCGACAGCAGCAGGCGGCCGTCGGGTGCGACGTGCTCGGCGCCGTGGCCGAATTTGGTCGCCGACGGCGGCAGGCCGAGCGTCCGCGCGGCGGCAACGTGGGCGATTTGCCCCAGCGCGACGATTACCCGCACGTTCGGAAGCGCCTCAAGCGAAGCATCGAGATAATGGCGGCAGGTAGCGATCTCCTCGGGCAGCGGCTTGTTACCCGGCGGCAGGCATTTGACCGCGTTGAGGATCACCGCGCCCTTGAGCCGCAACCCGTCCGCCGGGTCGGCGCGATATTCGCCTGTCGCCAGCCCGAACTTGAGCAGGGTCGCGTAGAGCAGCTCGCCGGCGAAATCGCCGGTGAACGGACGCCCGGTGCGGTTGGCGCCGTGCTTGCCGGGCGCGAGGCCGACGATCGCCAACCACGCTTCGGGATCGCCGAACGCGGGCACTGGCGCATTCCACCAGTCCGGATGCTCGGCGCGGCAGTCCTCGCGAAACCGCACCAGCCGCGGGCACAGCGGGCAGTCGCGCGGCGCCTCGGCCTGAGGGATCGGGGAGAGGTCGGCGGGTTGGAGCATCGGCGCGACCGTCCCCCACTCGTCATTCCCGCGCAAGGGGGAATCCCGCTTCTTCTGTTCGAGTGCTGCAAGATTAGCGGGACCCCCGCTTTCGCGAGGGTGACGGACTGGGTAACGCCAAGCGCATGGCCCACCTTTACGCAATCGGCATCGGTTCGAACCGGAGGCATGGGCGCTATGGCCGTCCGGCGGGCGTGGTCGAGGCGGCGATCGCGCGGCTGGACCGGGACTTCGGCCTGTTCGACGCGTCGCCGATCGTCCTCAATCCGGCCCACGGAGGCGCCGGCCGCGAGTTCGCCAACGCCGTCGCGCTGGTCGAGAGCAAGCTCGACCCGCCGGCATTGCTTCAGGCGTTGAAGGCGATCGAGCGGGAGTTCGGCCGCCGCCGCGGCCGGCGCTGGGGTTGCCGGGTACTCGACCTTGACGTGGTCGCGTGGAGCGGCGGCAAATGGCGCTCACGAGGTCTCACTGTCCCCCACCCAGCGCTCGACAAGCGCAGCTTCGTGATCGGCCCGCTCGCCGCGATCGCTCCCAACTGGCCGATCCGGGGCGCTCTCGCCGCCCGCCACCTCGCCCATCGCCTGGCCCGCCGCCTTGCCCGGTGAGCCGCACGCGGGTAACGGCACGCACGCGCCCACGCGCCATCCGTCTTGGGGGCCCTTAGCTCAGTTGGTAGAGCAACTGACTTTTAATCAGTAGGTCGCTGGTTCGAATCCAGCAGGGCTCACCATCGCCGGCGCGAACGAACCAGCTGAGTCATTGTACCGGGATCCGGCTAGCGGATCCCGGCCGGTTCTAATCCAGCTGGGCCCACCATCGCCGGAGCGTCGATCCCGGCGACCGGCGGCGCTTCCGCCAGCCAGTCGATCATGGCATCGCAAAGCCGGCCGCAAACCACTTTGTCGAATGCCGCGAACATGGGTTGCGAGTTGATCTCGAGAAATTGGTAATCGCCATGCTCGTCCCGCATGAAATCCGCCGCGGCGAAGTCGAGGCTTAGCTCGCTCGCCAGGCGCAGGAGCGGCTCGATCAGCGCTTGGGGCGCCTCGACCTCTTTCAATTGTACGTTGTGGTGCTGGCGGTAATCGAGATCGGGAGACTCGATCGAGATTCCGAAGTGGCGCTTACCGACGATATAGACGCGCATTTCCGGCCGGTCCAAACGAGCCTGGAAAATGTAAGGATACGCCAGCACGGTGTCGACGACGGCCGGCCCAGTGAGCTCGCCCCCGGCGACCGGTTTCATGATCAAGTCCGCGGTCGGCAGGCCGGATGGCGCATTGGTGATGACCGTGGTTGGCACCGAGAGCCCTGCTCGTTGCGCCAGGGCCAGGCTCTCGACCTTGTTATAGTCGCCGCGCGCGAAGCGGTTGAACAAGCGGACCGACGGGTGGCTGAGCGCCCATCCCTTGATCGCGTGATGCCAGTTGAGGGCCGCTCGGCTGTCGCCGGCCGCGCCGGAACGCTGCGCCATAAAGACGTCATGGCGAACGAAACAAGCGGAGGCGTCAACGACCACTCCGTCCAGTTCGAGGCGGCCGTCCGCATGCAGGGTGCACGACGGATGCATTCCGGGACCCACCAGCAGGTCTTTGAACGCCACACCGCGCGCCAGCACCTGGCGCAAGAATGCTCCAATGTTTGGGTCGAGCTGACCTCCGGCTACGAGGAGCATGCGGCCGCCACCAAATGCCAACCGGCGTTCAGCTCGACTCTTCTTCCTCTTCCCCAACCCGCATGGTCGTGACGTCGGGGTCCTCTTCTCCCAGGGCCAAGGTCGTGATGATGTTGTCCTCCTCATTGAGGGGGAACGTGGTCACCGGCGGTTCTTCTTCGCCAATCGCCTCAGTCGATCCCCACCCCTGATCCTTCGAAGGAGGATTTTCCTCTCCGACGGCCATGGTCGTAACGGGCGGGGTCTCTTCACCAAGAGCCATGGTGGTGATCGGCGGGTCCTCTTCGCCAATCACGAGGGTAGTGACCGATGCTTTCGTCAAATTCGCCTCCAACGCACAATTGGTGACTCGGCCAATCCGGTCTAATCCGGGCAAGGCAAAGTGCAAGCACCGTGTTCATGAGAGCCCATATGGCCGAGTTGAAGGCGACGAAATCGTCCCGTCATTGGCGCCTGCGCCGGCTTGCCCTGTCGCTGATCGTGTTTTCGGCGGGCTGCGCGACCTTCCAGCCCGTCGAGGCACCGGTCGCCCAGGCGGGCGTCGCCTTTGACCATGCGGGAGAGCGCGGGATCTTTGCCGACGGGCTGGCCGACCCGCAAACCGGCCGCGCAGTGACCGTCGACGATCCGGTGCGCGTCGCTTCGGTCAGCAAGCTCGTTGTCGCAATCGGCGTGATGAAACTGGTCGAGGCGGGCAAGCTCGATCTCGACAGCGACGTTTCGTCCTGGCTCGGCTGGTCCTTGCGCAACCCGGCTTTCCCGAACCGCCCGGTCAGCCTCCGCCTGCTGATGTCGCACACCAGTTCGGTGCGGGACCATGACGACCAATATGCGGTTCCGCTCGGTGGCTCCGTGCGGTCGGTGATGGCGGACGCCGGGTCGTGGGATGCCGTGCACGGCCCGGGCGACCAATATTTCACCTATTCCAACATGAACTTCCCGATCGTCGCATCGGTGGTCGAGCGGGTCACGAGCGAGCGCTTCGACCGCTGGATGCGCAGTCAGGTGCTCGATCCGATGAAGCTCGATGCCTGCTACAATTGGCCGGCCTGCAGCGACGGCGCGATCGCGCGCGCGGTGGTGCTGACCCAGCATGGCAAGGCGGTGCGCGATGACCTTGGCGGCAAGCGGCCAGACTGCCCGGTATTCGTGAACGACGGCGAGCCGTGCGAACTCTCCCGCTGGCGCCTCGGCGAGAATGGCGCGCTGTTCGCGCCGCAGGGCGGGCTTCGGATCTCGGCGCGGGGGCTGGCTCGGGTCGGCCGGATGCTCCTCAACCGCGGGACGCTCGATGGCGTCCGGATTCTCAGCCCGCAATCGGTCGAGGCGTTGCTGACGCCAGTGTGGCGGTTCGATGGCCGCAACGGCGACACCGATCATGGCTTCTATTGCAGCCATGGCCTCGCCACCCAACAGATCCCGACCCGCGCCGCCGGCTGCAACGACGACCCGATCGGCGACAGGATCGCGCGCGTCGGCCATGCCGGCGACGCCTACGGGTTGCGATCGGGCATTTGGATCGACCGCGCCGGCGGCACCGGCGTGGCGTTTTTCGTCACCGGCCTGCCTGCGAACCCGCCGCGCGGGAGGAGCGCCTTCCACTTCGCCGAGGAAGCGGCATTCAGACGAACGCTATCGCCGATCGCCCGCTAGCGGGAGGCCATCCGCATATTATCGATGCTGCTGTGCTGCGGAATGACCATCCGCAGCTGCTTGCGCGCGAAGTCGATCGAGATCTTGTGGAACGCCCGCATCGCATTCATTCCGAGCAGCACGCTCGGCTTGTCTGCCATGTCGAGGCTATGGAAGATTGCGGCATCGGCGAACAGGATGACAAGGTCCTTCATCTCGACGTCGCCAATCTTCACCCTTTTCATGCGAAACGCGTCGCCGACCAACTTCTGGCCGGTGACCGAGGTCATCTCGATCCGCTCCCCCTGGCCAAGCTTCTTGCGCGCCTCGAGCCTGGCCAGCAGCGCCGGATTGCCCAGCGTAATTTCCGAGCCGGTATCCAGGACGACCGTCATCGGTACGCCGTTGGCCGTGGCCATGGTGACAATCAGGTGGCCGCGCTTGAGTTTCCCACGCACGACGATCGTGCCCTCTTCGTCGCGTTCCTGCTTCTGGGCCGACGGCACAATCGAGATTACCCGCGACCGAAAATCGAACATCACCCTTTGCGACCGCAATGAATCGACGCCCAATATTCCATCGGCACCCATGTTTGCGGCCTCGAGCAACGGAGCTTCGACGCTTCGCCTGCGGTCGGGGCTGATCTCGAGGCTGGGGACGTTCGCGGTCCTGACCGGCGAGATTCCGGTGATGCTGTGGAGATTCGCCATTGGCCCGTCGACCAAGCCCAGCTCGGCCGCGATCGCGGTCGAAACCGCCGTCCGGTCTGCGCCGGTGTCGACCAGGAAGCGATAGGGCCCTTTGCCGCCCAGCCGCACCGGAACCGTCATCCGGGCATTGCGGTCGATTTTGAAGGCGATGTCCTGTGTCGTGGTCGTCCGGTCAACCTCGATCGGGGCCTGGATCGCATCCACCACCGTGATCGCGGGATCCGCCGCGGCCGGCGCCGAAAGTGCAATCGCGACCAGGAACTTGGCGCTTAAGGCTACTCGCATCATTTCATCCCCTCGCCAGCAGGATACGCTGGTCGGCGGTGCTGTTCAACGCAAGCTTCCAATACGGCTGAACCTTCAACGAAGTGGTAATCAGTCGCTCGTTACGTCGGATGCCAAATGGGTCGCGGTCGATGCTTGTCGGCACGGGGGCAGTTTCGAGCAAAGGTTTGGCCGTGGAAGAAATGCCCATTGAAACGACCCTTTACTCACTTGGCGACGCTCCTCCGAAGGCACCTGCCGAACGGCGCGACGCCGACCGAACTCTGACGCTGTTCCGGGTCGGCTCGTTGATCATTGAGGAGCGCCGCGAGCTATGCCTGATCAAGAACGTCTCCGCCGGCGGAATGCTGATCCGCGCTTATTGCGCCGTCCCGGCCGGCACTCGCGTATCGATCGAGCTCAAATGCGGCGAGGCCGTCGACGGCACCGCGCGCTGGATCAAAGACGACACGGTGGGCGTGGAATTTGAAGAATTGATCGATGTGGTCGAGTTGCTGGCGACATCCATGGAGGGACCGCGCCCGCGAATGCCGCGCATCGAGGTCGACTGCGCCGCCTGGATCCGCGAAGGCGCGGAAGCGCACCGGGTCGACGCGCTCGACGTATCCCAAGGCGGCGTGAAGATTGCCAGCGATCAGTCATTCATCGTCGACGGACACGTGGTCGTGACCTTGCCCGGGCTGCCGCCGGTCGCGGGCACCGTCCGGTGGAATAATTCGGGCTGTTTCGGAGTGACGTTCAACAAGGTGCTGCCGCTGCCGATGCTGGTCGGCTGGCTGCACGAACAGCGCGAGCGCCTTCGCGCCGCGTAACCCCAAGTCCAGAGATGCTTTTATTCGCCGAGCGTATTGCGGGACGGAGTCCAGGCCCAGCTCTCGACCAGGCGGCGTTCGTCGGCAGACATTTTTCGCACCGCCAGGCCATCGCGCCGGAAATTCAGCGGTGCGCGGTACCTCGGGCCGGGAATGTTGCGAAGAACATCTTCCTGCGGGATCTGCTCGCGGAACGCGACCCCCGCGTGGTTCCCGTGCACCCAGGCGACGCGGCTGCTCACGCTTAGCTCGTTGCGCCGGAACAGCACCTCCGATCCTTCGACCGGCAGTCCTTTTCCCTCGATCAGCGCTCCCTCAATCGACAGATTGCGGAGCTTAACCGGGATCACCGCGCCCATCGCTTCGATCGACGCCGCAAGGAGCACGTTCGAGCGACGCGATTGCCGATTCTGCGTGATGCTGCTCTCGTCCATGGTGCAACCGTAACGGACGATAGTAAAACTAGCTTTAACGAGGCGCGCGGGTGTGTCGCAGCAGCAGCATCAGGTTGTTGGCCGGCATTTCACGCGTTTCCAGCAGGTCCAATCCACGGTTCCCGGCCTCAGCGGCAAATTCCTCGACCAGCCGCAGGCCCCAGCTCGGATCCCGCCGCTTGAGGTCGGCATCGAACGCCAGATTGCTGGGCGCGGCGGCAACGCCCTTCTGGAGCCACGGGCCATACAGGATCAGTGGAGCGTCGGCCGGCAAAACCCTTGCGGCTCCCTCGAGCAGACCGAGCGCCGAGGGCCACGGGCTGATGTGCACCATGTTGATGCTGAGCACCGCGTCGGCCCGTTCGATCGGCCATGCGGGCTCGCGGGCATCGATGATGATGGGGGCGCGAATGTTCGACAATTCCGCAGCCTGGTGCCACGCGGCGATCGAGGCGAGGGCATCCAGGTGCACGTCGCTTGGCTGCCATTCGAGCTTCGGGAATCGGTCGGCGAAGAATATTGCATGCTCGCCGGTGCCGCTGGCGATCTCCAGCACCAGCCCGCTGTCCGGCAGCCAGTCGGCCAGCACCTCGGCGATTGGTTCGCGGTTGCGCAGCGCGGCCGGCGCCGAGCGGCAAGCGGTGCTCCCCGCGGGCCCCTCGTAGAAGCGCTCTCCCACCCTATTCCGCCGACTGCTTCGGCTCGGCGCCGTGGTAGGTGAGCACCGGCTTGCGCGCCGCCAGCGTTTCGTCGAGCCTGCGCCGCGGCGCATAGATCGGCGCCGCCTTGAGGCTTGGGTCGCCCGCTTTAGCCCGCTCGGCGATCGAGCGCATCGCGGCGATGAACTGGTCGAGCGCGGCGCGGGATTCGGTCTCGGTCGGTTCGACCAGCATCGCGCCGTGCACGACCAGCGGGAAATACATGGTCATCGGATGGAATCCCTCGTCGATCAGCGCCTTGGCGAGATCGATCGTGCTGAACCCATCGGCGAAGCCCCGGTCGGAGAAGATCGCCTCGTGCATGCAAGGCCCACTCGTTGCGAACGGCGCGTCGAGCACGTCGGCCAGGCCGCGCAGCACGTAATTGGCGTTGAGCACCGCGTCCTCGGCGACCTGGCGCAAGCCGTCGGCGCCGTGGCTCATCATGTAGGCCGCGGCGCGGGTGAACATGCCCATCTGGCCGTGGAAGGCGACCATCCGGCCAAAGCTCCGGGCGTGATGCTCGCCGCTGGTTTCTTCCTCGACCAGCACGAAGCGGTCGTCTTGCTTCTCGACGAACGGCAGCGGCGCGAACGGAGTCAGCGCCGCCGACAGTACCACCGGCCCCGAACCCGGCCCGCCGCCGCCGTGCGGGGTCGAAAAAGTCTTGTGCAAATTGATATGCATCGCGTCGATGCCGAGGTCGCCCGGGCGGACCTTGCCGACGATCGCGTTGAAATTGGCACCGTCGCAATAGACCAACGCGCCGGCCGCATGGACCGCTTCGGAAATCGCGATCATGTCCGGCTCGAACAACCCGCAGGTGTTCGGATTGGTGATCATCAACGCCGCGACGTCAGGCCCCAGACGGGCCTTGAGCGCATCGAGATCGACCCTGCCCGCGGCATTCGCCGGAATATTCTCGACGCGATAGCCGGCAAAGGCCGCGGTCGCGGGATTGGTGCCGTGGGCGCTTTCCGGCACCAGCACCACTTGGCGCGCATCGCCTCGAGCTTCCAGCGCGGCACGGATCGCGAGCAATCCGCACAGCTCGCCGTGGGCCCCGGCCTTGGGGCTCATCGCCACCGAATGCATGCCGGTCAGCGTGATCAGCCAGTGCCCGACGAGGTCGATCAGTTCGAGCGCCCCCTGGACCGTGTCGACCGGCTGCAGCGGGTGGATGTCGGCGAAGCCCGGCAGCCGCGCGACCTTCTCGTTAAGGCGCGGGTTGTGCTTCATCGTGCACGAACCCAGCGGAAACAGGCCAAGGTCGATCGCGTAGTTCTGGCGGCTGAGCCGGGTATAGTGCCGCACCGCCTCCGGCTCGGACAGGCCGGGAAGGCCGATGGGGTTCGAGCGCTCCAGGCCACCCAATCTGTTCCCCGGCGAAGGCCGGGGTCCAGTCTCAAAATCCACCCCCGTCGTGTCGCCATTGTCCATTTCGAACAGCAACGGCTCCTCGAGCATCAGCCCCCGGTTGCCGGTAATGGTTGCGGCTTCGCCTTCCTCTGCAGCAGGCGCCGATGGCCGCCAGCCGGACGGATTGACGGTCATCGGACGAGCTCCCTGAGGCCGGCCTCGAACGCGTCAATATCTTCGTTGGTAACCGTCTCGGTGACCGCCACGACGAGGCCATTTTCGAGCGATTCCGCGCCGGGATAGAGCCGCCCCAACGAGATCCCGCCAAGGATGCCGCGATCGGCCATGTCGCGCACCGCCGGCCGTGCCTCGACCGGCAGCCGCAGCGTGAATTCGTTGAAAAAGCTGTCGTTGACCAGGCTGACCCCGGGAATCTTGGACAACCGCTCGGCGACCTCGACCGCACGGGCATGGTTGATCTCCGCCAGCTGCCGCAGCCCCTTCTCGCCGAGCAGGCTCATGTGGACCGAGAAAGCCAGCGCGCAAAGCCCTGAGTTAGTGCAGATATTCGACGTCGCTTTCTCGCGCCGGATATGCTGCTCGCGAGTCGACAGCGTCAGCACGAAACCGCGTTTGCCTGTCGCATCGACCGTCTCTCCCGCCAGCCGCCCCGGCATTTGCCGGACATGCTTTTCGCGGCACGCGAACAGGCCCACATACGGTCCGCCGAACTGCAGCCCGACGCCGATCGACTGGCCCTCGCCGACGACGATGTCGGCGCCCATCTCGCCCGGCGACTTGATCAGCCCCAGCGCGACTGGCTCGGTGACCACGGCGATCAACAGCGCCCCCGCCGCGTGCGCCGCTTCGGCGATCGGCGACAGGTCGGCAATGCAGCCGAGGATGTCGGGATATTGGACGACCACGGCGCTGGTTTCACCGTCGATGCTTGCGATCAGCCGCTCGGCGTCGGTTTCAGCGACAAGCTCCGGCAAGGCGGTATCCAGCACATCGCCGGTGAACCGCGCCATGGTCTCGGCGACGTTGACGTAATGCGGATGCAGCCCCGACGAAATCACCGTCTTCGTCCGCTGCGTGATCCGCCGCGCCATGCCGATCGCTTCCCAGCAGGCGGTCGAGCCGTCGTACATCGACGCGTTGGCGACCTCGCAGCCGTACAGCCGCGCGACCTGCGTCTGGAACTCGAACAGCACTTGCAGCGTGCCCTGCGCGATTTCGGGCTGGTAGGGCGTGTAGCTGGTCAAAAACTCGCCGCGCTGGATGATGTGGTCGACGCTCGCCGGTACGTGGTGACGATAAGCGCCGCAGCCGAGGAAGAACGGCACCTCGCCAGCAACCAGATTCTTGCGCGACAGCGTCGTTAGTTGGCGCTCGACGGAAAGCTCGGACGCATGGTCCGGAAGGCCCTGGACGCCTGCCGTCAGCCGCGCCGCCTCGGGCACGTCGCGGAACAGCTCGTCGATCGAGCCGGCGCCGATCTTGGCCAGCATCGCGCCGCGATCGGCATCGCTAAGCGGCAAATAACGCATCAGGCAGGCTTTCTCATGATGAAGCGGAGGCGGACGTAATCGGCGAACCAGCTGCCGTCCGCGCGGCGCAGTTGCGGCTCGAGCCGGCACTCGATAGCCGCCGCGACCTCGTCGCGCTCGCCGCCCGGTACCTTCGCCGCGTCGAGCCAGCCGGCGCGGAAGGTTTTCACCCATTCGGCGATGCCGGCGGCCAAATCGGTCTCGCGCGGGATGATCCGCGCGTCGATGTCGGTGAAACCCGCCGCGCCATAAACGCGGGCAAACTCTTCAACCGACGGATACCATTGCGGGTCTTCGGCCGGCACCGGATAGCCGCGTGTCCTCAGTTCATCGCGAATTCCGCGGCGCAGGATAGCGATATTGCCCTCGCCGCCCATCTCGCCGGCGAAGCGTCCGCCCGGCTTCAACGCCCGGAAGATCGCCGCCGCGACCGCGTGCCTGTCGAGCATCCAGTGCAGCGCCGCGTTGGAGAAAACCGCGTCGAACTCTCGATCGAGCCGGAGGTCGGCGGCGTCGAGCGTCTGGGCATCGATCCCCGCCGCGTTGGCCGCCGCGACCATGTCCGGCGAGGCGTCGATGCCGACCACGCTCGCGCCGCGCTCGACAATCTTGCGGGTCAGCGCGCCGTCGCCGCAACCGACGTCGAGGACGCGCTCGCGGGGCCGAGGGTCGAGCAGGTCGAGCGCCGCCGCTCCCAACTCCGGCACAAAGCCGCCGACGCGCGCATAATCGGCCGCGTTCCACTGGCTGGTCGAGGCGGGAGCGGCGCTCAGAGCGTCTTCACCCACTCGCGGTAGGCCGCCTCGTCCATCAGGCCCTCGACTTCGCCCGGATCGTCGAGCTTGAGCTTGAAGAACCAGCCGTCGCCCTCGGGATCGCGGTTGATCAGCGCCGGATCGTCGGCAACCGCAGCATTGCCCTCGGTTACTTCGCCCCCGACGGGGGAATAGACGTCCGACGCGGCTTTCACCGATTCCACCACCGCCGCTTCCGCGCCCTTGGTCAGCCGCTTCCCCGCCGCCGGCACCTCGGCGAAGACGATATCGCCCAACGCCTGCTGCGCATGGTCGGAGATGCCGACCGTGGCGACGTCGCCGTCGACGCGGATCCATTCATGCTCGCGGGTGAAATAGAGGCTCATGCGGCGGCTCCCTTGCGGTGATAATTGTGGGGGACGAAGGGCAGCGCGGCGACGCGCGCCTCGAACAATTTGCCGCGCTGCTCGAGCTTCAGCGCGGTGCCGATTTCGGCCAGCGGGGTGGCGACATAGCCCATGGCGATCGGCCGCTGCAGCGACGGCGAGAAGCCGCCGCTGGTGATGCGCCCGACCTCGTTGGCCTCGTCGTCGAGGACCAAAGCGCCTTCGCGGACCGGCTGGCGGCCGTCGACGTCGAACCCGACACGGCGCTGGGGCGGGCCGTCTTCGAACTCGGCGAAAATCCGCTGCGCGCCGGGAAAGCCGCCCTCGGCCCGGCGGCGTTTGTTGATCGCGAACGTCAGCCCGGCCATCACCGGCGTGGTCGCGCGGTCGATGTCGTGACCGTAAAGCGGCAGTCCGGCCTCGAGCCGCAGCGAATCGCGCGCGCCCAATCCAACCGGCTTGACCGCATCGTCGGCAACCAGCGCGTCGGCGACCGATTCCGCCGCAGCCGAAGGAATCGATATCTCGAAGCCGTCCTCGCCGGTATATCCCGATCGGCTGATCCACGCCGGATTGCCGGCGAGGCGGAACGCACCGCCTTGCATGAAATAGAGCTCGCCGACGCCGGGGGCGATCTTATCGAGCACGTCGACGGCCTTCGGCCCCTGCAGGGCGAGCAGCGCCTGCTCCTTCATATGATCGACGACGATGCCGCGCGGCAGGACATTCTCCAGCACGCCGATGTCGCCGTGCTTGGTGGCGCCGTTGACGACCAGGTAGAAATCCTCGCCCCGGCGCGTCGCCATCAGATCGTCGATGATCCCGCCACTATCGTCGAGCAGCATTGAGTATCTGAGCTTCATGTCGGTGAGCCCGCGAAGATCGCCCGGCAGCACCGCCTCCAGCGCGGCATCGACATTGCTTCCATGGACCAGCAGCTGGCCCATATGGCTGACGTCGAACAGGCCGGCACTCTCCCGCGTCCACAAATGCTCGGCGATGATGCCTTCATATTGGACGGGCATGTCGTAGCCCGCGAACGGGACCATCCGCGCGCCTTTGGAACGGTGCCAACTATCAAGTGCAAGCGTCTGAATTTCCTGGACTTCAACGTCCTGGTTTTTTGGGCCGCTTTGGACTTCGTGGCTCATCGGGTGCTCCCGCGACATGTGACGACAGCCTCCACCCCCACGGCGTCGACCATCGCCCCCTTCTGTCGCTGAGACCTGAGAGCTTTCCCCCGGGATCGAACCCGGAGTTACCCCTTCGGCGGCCCCCGCTCTCGCGAGGACACTTTCCAGACTGTCAGGCGCGCGCGGTCCTGATG
>JBKJYX010000093.1:0-4319 GCA_046715575.1 Sphingomicrobium sp.
TCGATGAAGGAGGCGCTGGCGCGGGCGCGAGGTTTGTGAATATCGGCGAACGCACGAACGTTACCGGTTCGGCACGGTTCAAGAAATTGATCCTGTCCGGTGATTATGACGCTGCGGTCGAGGTCGCTCGCGAGCAGGTGGAAAATGGCGCCCAGATCATCGACGTCAACATGGACGAGGCGCTGCTCGATTCAGAAGCGGCGATGACGACGTTCCTGAAACGGATCGCCGCCGAGCCCGACATCGCCCGCGTGCCGGTGATGATCGACAGCTCCAAATGGAGCGTCATCGAGGCCGGGCTCAAATGCGTGTCGGGCAAGCCGATCGTCAATTCGATCAGCTTGAAGGAAGGCGAGGGGCCGTTCCTCGAGCTCGCCCGCAAGGTCCGCTCCTACGGCGCCGCGACGGTGGTGATGGCGTTCGACGAGGTCGGGCAGGCGGACACGGTGGCTCGAAAAATCTCGATCTGCGAGCGCGCCTACAAATTGCTGACCGAGGATGGGACCGAGCCGCAGGACATCATCTTCGACCCCAACATCTTCGCCGTCGCGACCGGCATCGATGAGCACCGCCGTTACGCGCTCGATTTCATCGAGGCGGCACGCGAGATCCGCAGCCGCTGCCCGGGCGCGCACATCTCGGGCGGGCTGTCGAACCTCAGTTTCTCGTTCCGTGGCAACGAGCCGGTGCGCCGCGCGATGCACAGCGTGTTCCTCTATCACGCGATCCCGGCTGGCCTCGACATGGCCATCGTCAACGCCGGGCAGCTCGACGTCTACGATTTGATCGATCCCGAGCTGCGCGAAGCGTGCGAGGACGTGATCCTCGACCGCATGCCGAAGGATGGCACCGATGCGACCGAGCGGCTGGTGACGCTGGCCGAAGCGTTTCGCGGCACCGATGCGGCCGAGGAGAAAAAGGAAGCCGAATGGCGCGGGATGCCGGTCGGCGAGCGGCTCTCATACGCGCTGGTCAAGGGCATGGACGGCCACATCGTCGACGACACCGAGGAAGCGCGCCATTTGTTCGCGCGGCCAATCCAGGTCATCGAAGGCCCGCTGATGGATGGCATGAACGTCGTCGGCGACCTGTTCGGATCGGGCAAGATGTTCCTCCCGCAAGTGGTCAAGTCGGCCCGGGTGATGAAGAAAGCGGTCGCGCATTTGCTGCCCTTCATCGAGGCCGAAAAGGAGGCGACCGGCGCCACTCAGGGCAAGGGCAAGGTGGTGATGGCGACCGTCAAGGGCGACGTCCACGATATCGGCAAGAACATCGTCGGCGTCGTCCTGCAGTGCAACGGCTTCGAGATCATCGATCTGGGCGTGATGGTGCCGTGGCAGGATATCCTGGCGGCGGCGAACGACAACAAGGCCGACATGATCGGCCTGTCGGGGCTGATCACCCCATCGCTGGACGAGATGGTGACGGTCGCCGGCGAGATGCAGCGGCTGGGCCTCAAGCTGCCGCTGCTGATCGGCGGCGCCACCACCAGCAAGGCGCACACCGCATTACGCATCGATCTTGCTTACGACGGGCCGGTGATCCATTCCGTGGATGCCAGTCGCGCCGTGTCAGTGGCGTCGGCTCTCGTTTCGGATACCCAGCGGCAGGCGCTCGTGGAGAAAACCGCGAATGACTACCAGCTCCTTCGTGAAAGCCGTGCAAACAGGGGCCACAGCGAGCTCGCCACGCTTGAGGAAGCACGCGCCAACGGCTTTGCCTACGATCCCGCGGGCCAAGCGCCGCCGCCGCGGATGCCGGGGCTTCACCAGTTCGGCGAATGGCCGCTCAGGGACCTGCGCGCGTCGATCGACTGGACGCCGTTCTTCCGCGCCTGGGAGCTGGCCGGGAACTACCCCGCGATTCTCGACGATCCGGTGGTCGGAGAAAGCGCGCAAAGCGTGTTCGCGGATGCGCAGGAGATGCTCAAACGGCTGATCGCCGAGCGCTGGGTGACGCCGAAGGCGACCGTTGGCCTGTGGCGCTGCAAGCGCGAGGGCGACGATGTCTTGGTGTTCCCCGGCGAAGGGCATTCCCCTCAAAGTACTACTTTGATGGGGCCCGAAGGCCGGGGTCCAGCTCAACAAATAAATCCTGGGCCCCGGCCTTCGCCGGGGAACAGTCCGCTCGAAACCCGAATCCCTTTCCTCCGCCAGCAGGTGAGAAAGCGTGAAGGCCGGCCCAACATGTGCCTCGCCGACTTCATCAACCCGGACGGCGAGGATTGGATCGGCGGCTTCGCCGTCGGCATCCACGGGCTCGAGCCGCATCTGGCGCGGTTCAAGGCGGGGAACGACGATTATTCGGACATCCTCTTAAAAGCGCTGGCCGACCGGCTTGCCGAGAGCCTCGCCGAAGTGCTCCACGCCGAGGTCCGCAACCGCATCTGGGGCTATGCCGACGAGCATTTCTCCAACGAGCAGCTGATCCGCGAGAAGTACCAGGGGATCCGGCCGGCGCCCGGTTATCCCGCGTGCCCGGATCACACGCTCAAGCCGATGCTGTTCGACATGCTCGGCGGCAATCCGGGCGAGGTCACGCTGACCGAGAATAATGCGATGCTGCCGACCTCGGCGGTATCGGGATTTTACTTCGGGCATCGCGACGCCCAATATTTCGGCGTGGCGCGGATCGGACAGGACCAGTTGCACGACTATGCGCAGCGGCGCGGGGTCGATGTGGAATGCGCAACGCGGTGGCTGCGACCCAACCTCGACTGATCTCGCGCGGGGACGCGGCCGAATGGTGGGACCGGCCGTGGTTCCTCATCGCGGTCGTCCTCCTCAGTGCGATTCCGCTCATTTTTCCTGCCACGCCGCCGCTCGTCGATTTGCCGGGGCATTTGGGCCGGTACCGCGTCCAACTCGACCTCCACTCGTCGGCCGATCTCCAGCGCTTCTTTGACTATCATTGGGCGATAGTCGGCAATCTCGGGGTCGACCTGCTGATTGTCCCGCTCGCGCCCCTCATTGGCCTGGAGAATGCGGTCAAGCTGATCGTGCTGACCATTCCGAGCCTGACCGTGGCGGGCATCCTGTTGACGGCGCGGGAGGTCCACGGCCGCGTGCCCCCGACGGCGCTGTTCGCGATCCCGTTGGTCTACAATTACCCGTTCCACTTCGGCTTTTTGAACTACGCCTTGGCGATGGCGATGGCGCTGCTCGCCTTCGGGCTTTGGCTGCGGATGGCGCGCCAGGGCCGTTTCGGATTCCGCGCCGCCTTGTTCGTCGTGATTTCGGTCGGCATCTGGTTCGCGCACATGTTCGGATGGGCGTTCCTGTGCGTCTTGTGCGGGTCGGCTGAACTCATCCGCCACCGCGACGCCGGCCGCACCTGGGTCCGGTCGATCGCCGGCGCTGCGGCAGGCTGTGCGAGCCTTCTCCTGCCTGTGGTGCTGATGATCCTGTGGCGCAGCGGCGCCACGGGCGGGCTGACCGCTTATTATGGCTTCGTCGCCAAGCTGGTCTCGCTGGCCGCGGTCCTGCGCGATCGATGGCCCCTGTGGGATATTCTGGGCGTCATCGTCGCGCTGGCGCTGGTCGGCGTTGCCGTTTTCGACAAGCGACTGACGCTGTCGCGCATATTGGCGCTTCCCGCGGCACTGCTCGCGGTGAGTTATTTCGCGATGCCGGACCTGATTTTCGGCTCAGCCTACGCCGATACGCGGCTCGCTCCGTTCGCGCTGATCCTGGCGCTCACGGCCATCGACTTTCGTCGGCCGGCGGACTTCGGCGCAATGCAACGAGTAGCGGTACTCGGCTGCCTGTTCATGGTGTTGCGGATTGCCAGCAACACGGTCAGCTTCGGCCTGGCGGCACGGGACACGAACGAGCAGCTGCAGGCGCTCGACCGAATCCCGCGCGGTGCCACCGTGCTGTCGCTGGTTGGCGCCTTTTGTGGCGAGGAGTGGAAGATGCCGCGGCATCTCCATCTCGGATCCTTTGTCATCGCCCGGAAGCAAGGCTTCTCGAACGACCAATATAAGCTTCCCGGAGCCGCGCTCCTGACCATCCATTATCCCGCTGCGGGAGCCTTCGCTGCCGACCCGTCCGAGCTGGTCTTCACCAGGAAATGCCTCGCGCGGACGTTTCCGTCGGCCGATCCTGCGGCATCGAGGCGCCGGTCGGCGGACCAGGCGTTGAGCGAGTTCCCGCGCCAGACGTTCGATTATGTCTGGCTGGTCCGGCCGCCCGAATTAGAGATGACGGGCCCGCCGGGGCTGACTACGCTGTGGCGCGGCCGGGATTCAATACTCTACCGCGTCAACCCTTAGGCCCCAGCCGGCGACCAAGCACCGCCCGAGAGAAAAGCGACAAACG
>JBKJYX010000094.1:0-3200 GCA_046715575.1 Sphingomicrobium sp.
GCGCCGATCCGCCCGAGCAGGGCGATCCACGCGGAGAGCATCTCGCGCCGCCAGGCGAGGCCGTTGATCGCTCCCTCGACCCGCGCGCGCGCCTGCGCGTCGAGCCAGTCGGGGGCGTCCTCGAGCACCGCCTCGAGCCACCGCGCGAGTGCCGCCAAAGGCTTTTGGAGGGATTCCAGGGTCTCGAGCGCGGCGGTGGAGGCCGCGACCAGCGCCCCGTCCGGCTCGGCCAGCTCGGTCTCCAGCCCGTAGCCCGCCTCCTGCGCCTTGGCTCGCGCATAGACCGTCCCGCGCACTTCGCTGAGCAGCGCCTCGACCGGCCCGAACGGATCGCCTTCCGCGACCCGCGCCAGCCAGCCATCGGACGGTAGCGCCCGCGCCGCCTCGATCGCCGCATCCAGCGCCAAACCGCCTTCGTCGTCGTAGGAAGCGACGTCCATCAGCCGCGCCGCGAGCCCGCGCCGCCGGCCCCGCGAGCGGCCCTCGGGCCCGACGATCCAGCGGCGAAGCTCGATCGCTTCCTGGCCGCCGAACGACACCGCGAACGTCGAATCGGCGGCCCCAAACAGGTGATGGCCTTCGTCGAACAGGATTCGCGTCGGCGCCGTTTCGCGCGCCCGGGCGGCGTTGATCATCACCAGCGCATGGTTGGCGATGACGATGTCGGCTTCGCGCCCGGCTCTCTCGGCGCGCTCGATAAAGCAGCGGCGGTAATGCGGGCAGCCGGCGTAAACGCACTCGCCGCGGCGGTCGGTCAAGGCGGTCGCCCCGGCGCGGCGAAACAGGCTTGGCAGCCAGCCGGGCAAGTCGCCGCCGACCATGTCGCCGTCGCGGGTGTAGGCGGCCCAGCGCCCGACCAGGTGAGCGAGGATCGCCGCGCGGCCGGCAAAAGCGCCCTGCATCGCATCCTCGAGGTTGAGCAGGCATAGATAATTCTCGCGGCCCTTGCGGATGACGATCTTCTTCGCGCGCTCGGCCGGATCGGCGAACAGCCGCGACCCCTCGGCATCGAGCTGGCGCTGCAGCGCCTTGGTGAAGGTCGACACCCACACCGTCCCGCCCGACGCCTCGGCCCACAGCGCCGCCGGCGCGAGGTAAGCCAGGGTCTTGCCGATGCCCGTGCCGGCTTCGGCGAGCAGCATGTTGGGCGCGCCCTCGCCGGGCTTGGGCGCGAACACCGAGGTCACCGCGGCCGCCATCGCGCGCTGCCCCTCGCGCGGCTCGGCGCCGACGCCGGTAAGCTCATCGAGCTTGGCCTGAGCGGCCGCGGGGTCGACCACAACCGTGCGCGGCGGTGGCCGGTCGGCGGCCTCCTCCCATTGCGCCAGCCGTGAAAACAGCATGCGCTCGCCGCGTGTCGGTGCCTCGAGCCGGGCCGAGATCAACGGCGCCCAGCCCCAACCGAGCCGGGCCAAGGTCGCGTTGGCGGTCCAAGCGCCTTCGCGCTCCCGCCAGTTTACGTCCTTGAGGGTCGCGAGAAGCTGCGCCGCCATCGCCGGCAGCGACACCGCCGCTTCGGCCTCGCTGGGAGGCGGTTCGAGCCCGAGCGCGCGGCTGAGCCCGGCCACCGTCGGCACCGCGAACCGCGCCGGGTGAATGAAGGCGAACAGCTCCAAGAGGTCGAGGCCCGACAAATCCGGATAGCCAAGCCTTTGCCCGATCAACGGCGCGTTCAGGATGATGTGCGGGGTCTCGGCCGCGCGGGCGATTGCTTCGCCGCGCCCCACTTCTCGTACAAAGGGCGCCTCCTTGAGCTCGCCATCGGTAGTGCACAGCCAGATGCCGGCGTGGGTTGCGTGGAGTGCAGGAAGAGGCAAAGGAGCGGCCATTCCTCTGTATTTGGCGGGCTAAGAACAAAAGAGCAACGAGATTGGACGCAGAAACCCTCCGTTCCGCCGCGATGCAATCGAAGGCGTGGCCCTATGAGGAAGCGCGCAAATTGCTCAAGCGCTGGCCGGATGGGAGACCAGAAGGTGAGCCGATGGTGTTCGAGACCGGCTACGGGCCGTCGGGGCTGCCGCATATCGGCACCTTCAACGAGGTGCTGCGCACGACCTTCGTCCGCAACGCCTTCCACGAGCTGACCGGCCAGCCGACCCGCCTGATCGCGTTCAGCGACGACATGGACGGGCTGCGCAAGGTCCCGGACAATGTGCCCAACGCGGAGATGCTCGCCGAGCATTTGGGCAAGCCGCTGACGCAAATCCCCGACCCGTTCGGGACGCACGAGAGCTTCGCGCACTACAATAATGCGATGCTTCGCCATTTCCTCGATCGCTTCGGCTTCGACTATGAATTCCTGTCGGCGACCGATTGCTACGCCAGCGGCCGCTTTGACGACGTGATCCGCAAGGTGCTGCGCAATTGGGACGCGGTGATGGGCGTGATGCTGCCGACCCTGCGCGAAGAGCGGCGGCAGACCTATTCGCCGGTGCTGCCGATCTCACCCAGCAGCGGCCGAGTGTTGCAGGTGGCGGTCGAGGTGGTTGACGCCGAGGCCGGAACCATCGCCTTTGCCGATGAGGGCGGCACGCAGATCACCCGATCCGCGCTGGGCGGCATGGCCAAGCTCCAGTGGAAGGTCGACTGGGCGGCGCGGTGGGTCGCGCTCGGCGTCGATTACGAAATGTCGGGCAAGGATCTGATCGAATCGGTCGTCCAGTCGGGCAAGATCGCACGCGTGCTCGGCGGCCGCCCGCCGGAGGGTTTCAACTACGAAATGTTCCTCGACGAGAACGGCGAAAAGATCTCCAAGTCCAAGGGCAACGGCCTCAGTCTCGAGCAATGGCTGCGCTACGGCAGCGAGGCGAGCCTGGCGTTCTACATCTATCGCGAGCCGCGCAAGGCTAAGAGCCTGCACCTCGGCGTCATCCCGCGCGCGGTCGACGAATATTGGCAGTTCCGCACCAATTATGCCGACCAGCCGATCGAGCAAAAGCTCGGCAACCCGGTCCACCACATCCACGCCGGCAAGGTGCCCGAGGGCGGGCTGCCGCTGACCTATGGCCTGCTGTTGAACCTCGTCAGCCTGCCGGTATGCGGGGACAAGAATACTGCGTGGAAGTTCGTCCAGCGTTACGCGCCGGACACGTCAGCGGAGACGCATGCCGAACTCGACCAACTGATCGAGCTGGCGGTCAATTACGCCCGCGATTTCGTTACGCCGGAGCTGAAGCGCCGCTCGCCGAGCGATGTCGAGG
>JBKJYX010000095.1:0-3684 GCA_046715575.1 Sphingomicrobium sp.
AAACAATACTGATGTGTTTTCAGTGGATTAGTGGATGTTACGGAATGTTGAGGCAATCGAGGAAATGTCGACACAGATCACTCTTAATCAGCGGGTCCTAGGTTCGAGCCCTAGTGCGTCCACCATCACCGGCGACATTGACGCAACGGCCTAGGCGTTGCCCTCGTCGTCCTTCGGGGTCGCCGGTTCGTCCTGCTGGGGCGCGAGGTAAGTGACCAGGTCCCAGGCGTTGCGGATGCCGAGCAGCAGCAGCACGACCAACACCGCCGCAACTCCGGACGCGGCCCACTCGCGGTTCCTCAAGAACCCAAAGGCGATAGTTCCCAGCGCCATGTAAGCCAGCGTCGGCCCGACGCCGTACGTATATTTGTCGGACCAATGCGCCGCCACTTCGGCGCGGACGTTGAAGATGCCCTGGAAGACGTACGCCCCATAAGCGACGCCTGCCAAAGCGGCGAGGCCACAGGCCATGCCAAGGACGGGCGCCGTCAATACCGGCGCCAAGGCCATCGCGCTCAGCACGACGATCACACACAAGTGAAAAATGATCGGGGTCATGGAGAACTTGTCGCCCCGCTCGGCGCTCGAGCGAGGGACACCGGTCATCAGCGTGGCGACGATGAACAGCAGGCCGATCAGCGCTGCCGCCGCCGAGCCGGTCAGCAAGTAGAAGGTTTCCCATTCCCTCAACATGCGCAGCCTCTAGCACAGCTTTAGCCGACGGTGATTTTCGTTTCAGGACGCGTGTCATTCCCTGAATCCTCGGCCGGCCGCTGAGTGTGAATCGCGACGTCTAGGCAGACGCAGTAAGATGTGGCCTAAGCGTCGGCCATGGCCCTGCCCCCGATCCTGTCGCACCTGCGCCTGCCGATGATCGGCGCGCCGTTGTTCATCGTTTCCAACCCCAGGCTGGTGATCGCGCAATGCACGGCGGGGATCATCGGCAGCTTCCCGGCATTGAACGCACGGCCCGCAGAGAAGCTCGACGAGTGGCTCCACGAAATCACCGAAGCCTTGGCCGCCCACGATTCCGCTCATCCGGACACGCCGACCGCGCCGTTCGCCGTCAACCAGATCGTCCACCGCTCCAACGACCGCCTCGAGCACGACATGGCGGTGTGCGCGAAATGGAAGGTGCCGATCGTCATTTCCTCGCTGGGGGCGCGCACCGAATTGAACGACGCGGTTCACTCCTGGGGCGGGATCACGCTGCACGACATCATCGACGACCGGTTCGCCCGCAAAGCGGTCGAGAAAGGCGCCGACGGTCTGATCGCGGTCGCGGCCGGCGCCGGCGGCCACGCCGGGCGCTGGTCGCCGTTCGCGCTGATCCACGAAATCCGTAAATGGTTCGACGGGCCGCTGATCCTGTCGGGGGCGATCGCGACTGGCGGCGCCATCCTGGCAGCGCAATCGATGGGTGCGGACCTCGCTTATGTCGGCTCGCCGTTTATCGCCACGCCCGAAGCCAACAGCTCGGACGCGTACAAACAGGCGATCGTCGACGCTAGCGCCGCCGACATCGTCAACACCGATTTGTTCACCGGCGTCCATGGCAATTATCTGCGCTCGTCGATCGTCGCTTCGGGGCTCGATCCGGACGCGCTCGCCGCGGGGAATATCGACGCGATGAAATTCGGGTCGGAAGGATCGAGCAAGTCGAAGGCGTGGCGCGACATCTGGGGCTCGGGCCAGGGCGTCGGCGCGGTCGACCAAATCCTGCCCGCGGCCCAATTGATCGCCAGGCTTGCGCAAGAATATGCCGCCGCCAAAGCGGGAGTCTGCGGCTAACTCGCGATCGTCTCCAGCTTTTGCCTCCAGTTGCCGGGTATTGCGACGGGTCGCCGGCTCGAACGGTCGACCAGGACATGGACGAATTCACCCTGCGCAGCGGCCAGATCCTCGTCCCTGGCGAAGACGCCGATGCGGTAACGGACGCTCGAGCGGCCGAGCTCGGCGACCGCCATTCCAACCTCGACATCCTGGGGAAAGGCTAACGGCGCGAAGTAACTGCAGCGGGTCTCGACCACCAAGGCGATCGGATCGCCGCCGGCAATATCAAGCAGCCCCTGCTCGACCAGCCATCCGTTCACCGCGCTGTCGAACCACTCATAGAAAATCGTGTTGTTGACGTGGCCGTAGGCGTCGTTGTCGGCCCATCGCGTGGCAAAGGTGGACCACGCTTTGAAGTCGCAGCGCGACGCCCTCGGCTCCTGGCTCACCACGCCGCCTCGTATAATCGGCGCGCGTCCGCTTCCTCGATCGGGCACGGATTGTTCACCAGCAACCTGGTCTGCTTCATCGCTTCGCTGGCCAGCAGCGGCGCGTCTTCGAATGCGATGCCGTGATCGCGCAGCCGCGGCGCGATACCGCTGTCGGTGACCAGCCGGTCGAGCCGTTCGATGAGCAAAGCGGCGCGGGCCTGGCTCCCCTGCCCCGCACACTCCGGCGCGACGATCTCGGCCAGTTCAGCGTAATGCTCGCGCGCCGCTTCGGCGTTGTGGGCGAGCACGTGGCGCAGCATCAGAGCGTTGCTGACACCGTGGGCAAGATGGTGAATGCCGCCCAGCGGGTAAGCGAGCGCATGCACTCCGGCGACCGGCGCGTTGGCGAACGCCAGGCCAGCCAAATGTGCGCCGAGCAGCATCGCCGAACGGGCCTCGAGATTGTCGGGCTGGTTGCACGCGGTGAGGAGGTTGGCGCTGAGCAGGCGCAGCGCTTCGCGGGCGAGCGCGTCGGACAGAGGATTCTTGAGCCGCGCCGAGGTAAAGGCCTCGACCGCGTGGACAATCGCATCGATGCCGGTGGCGGCCGTCACGTGCCGCGGCAGGCCAAGCGTCAGGGTCGCGTCGAGCACCGCCCAGTCCGCGGTCAGCGGCCGGGCGTTGACCGCCATCTTCATTCCGCCTTCGCAGGTGATGACGGAGATCGGCGAGGCTTCGGAACCGGTGCCGGCGGTGGTCGGCACCAGTGCCAGCGGCAACCGCTGCCCTTTGGCGATGTCGACTCCCCAGATCGTGTCGAGATCGTCGCCGGAGCCGAGCAAATAAGCGGCGAGCTTGGCGACATCCATCGGGCTGCCGCCGCCGAATCCGATCACCGAACGAACGCCCGCCGCCCCGCCCGCCGCGACCGCGGCTTCAAGGGTCACGCGGGACGGATCGGCTTCAACTCCATCGAATAGGACAACCGGCTTGCCGCCGGGTTCCAGCGCCTCGCGGCACGCATCGGCGAGGCCGAGGCGAGCGATTTGCTGGTCGGTGACGAACAGGCACGGGCCGTCGGGAAGCTTGTCGGCCAGCGACGCCGCTTCGCCTGGTCCGGCGACGAGTCGGGGACCGGGATGGAAAGTGAAACCGTGCATCGCTCAAGCGACGCTAGCGCGAATTAGAGCTGCTGCCCACCAAGACCGCGTTCGAGCCGCCCCATCAGGGCGCGGGCCGGGCTTTGCACCGGCGCCTCGTCGAACATCGTGCCCTCATCGAGCCGTTTGACCCGCGCATAAAGATCGGCGCTGCCATGGATCAGCCGCTGCGCGGCCTCGGGCAGTTGATCGACGATGGCCGGGTCGCTGTCCTGGGCATGGCCGAGGCGCCGTTCGGGACGGCGGCCCTGGCGGGCCGGGATTTCGCCGCTGTCGATCGCCCGCTGGGTCAGGAGCCAGGCGACGATGCGCATGATGCG
>JBKJYX010000096.1:0-2541 GCA_046715575.1 Sphingomicrobium sp.
GTCGACGGACGGCATCTGACCGAGGGGCGCGGGCCGATGACGGAGCGGCTGCAGCAGCTCTATCGCGCCCGGATCGAGGAGGACGTGGCCAGGGCCGAGCGCCCGTGACGCTTCGCATCGCCATGTGGTCGGGGCCGCGCAACCTGTCCACGGCGATGATGCGCAGTTTCGGCAGTCGCGCCGACACCTTCGTCAGCGACGAACCCTTCTACGGCGCCTTCCTCAAGGCCAGCGCCGCCGATCATCCGATGCGCGAGCAAGTGATCGCGGCGATGGACTGCGACTGGGGCAGCGTGATGCGCAATCTGGTTGGGCTGACGCCCGGCGGATCGCCGATCTGGTACCAGAAGCACATGTGGCACCATATGGTGGGGCCGATCGGGTACGACGACTTCGCCGGCTTCAACCACGCCTTTTTGATCCGCGAGCCCGAGCGCATGATTGCGTCCTACTTGCGCCAGCGGCAGACCGCTGCGTTCGAGGATTTCGGGCTCGAGCGGCAGGCCGACTTCTTCGAGCGCGAGGCCGACCGGCTCGGGCAGGCGCCGCCGGTGATCGAGGCCAATGACGTGCTCCAGGACCCGGAGGCGGTCCTGGCGAAGCTATGCACGGCGCTCGGGATCGCTTGGGATCCGGCGATGCTCGGCTGGGCACCCGGACGGCGCGAAACCGACGGGCCGTGGGCGCCGCACTGGTATGCGGCGGTCGAGGCCAGCACGGGCTTCGGCCCGCCGGAAACCGACAATATAGTCCTCCCCGACGACGCACACGCCGTCGCCGACCGCTGCCGGCCCTATTATGAGCGGCTTGCGGCACACCGGATCGTCGCGGCCGACGCGGCGCAACAGTTTCCTATTTCCGGCTAGTCGGCTTCGATTTCCCGCGCTTGGGCTTCGGCCTGGTGGCCATCACGGCAATGCCCTTCGCCCAATGCTCGGTCGGCATCCGCTCGCCGTCGCTCGGGCGGGGATCAGGATAATAAGGGACATCCGACCACGCGACCTCTACCACCACCTCGGTCGCCGTCGTCAGGTCGTGGGATTCGAAGGCCGCCGAGCCGTCGGCCGCAGGCGCTGGCGCAAGCATCCTGATGTGAGTCGGCAAGGCGAGCTTCAGCTCGGCCTCGCTGCCCGCATCGATCGCCTTGATGTCGGGGATCCGGTTGACCATCATCGGGATGAGGACCCGCCCCGCGTCCGACAATCCCGCAACGAGGCGCTTCGTCGCCGGATCGAAGCGTATCGTCCTGACCTCGGCGATGTAGTGAAGGGCTCGGTCGGCCTCGTTTTTCAGGCGAAAAGTGACGTCGAGGCTGGTTTTGGTCGGGGCCACCTCGGTAATCTGTCCGGTCGGCGCCGGCATCCGGCCTCGATCGCTGCCCTTTCGTCCGTTGCTCATGACGCGGCTCCCAGCAACTGTCGCACCGGCGGCAGGCTTCCGAACCGGCTCAGCAGGCGATCGCGGAACCGGGTCCGTGCCTTTTCGGTCCTCAGCAAAACGCTGTCGAGCCACTCCAGTTCGCGGATCAATTCCGCCGTCGGCATCGAAGCCCAGACGTGCTCGATCGGCAGCTCGGCCGCCCAATCGTCGATGGCGCTGCGGGCTCTCCTGCCGACCTGCTCGGGATCGCGCGACCCGGACATCAGCTCCAGATACACGCCCACCGGCTCGATCAGCGCCCAGCGCACATGGTCGCTGGGCCAGGCACGCTCACGAAGCAGCGCTGCAAGGCGGCGGGCGACTTCGTCCTCCTGGAACGCCTCGCGGTTCCAAAATTCGTTCGCTTGGCGCACCGCGACGAGCCTCGCCTCGCATTCCTTCGGTTCGCCCGACTGGTCGATCAGGAATTGGCCCAGCGTCGCATCGTCGAGATCGGCGAGCGACCGCACTTGCATGGTCCTGAGCATGATGAGCAGCGGCTCGACATAGCCCTTTAGGATCAGCGGCCTCAGCCTCGGCTCGCCGGCCATCATGGTGCAGACTTGGGGCGAAAAATCGTAATAATCCTGGTGCAGCCGATGGAAGAAGGCGAAGCCCGCCTCGCTCCGGCGCAGAATCGTGTCGCGCAGATGCCGCAATTCCTGGGCGAGCGGCGAGACCGGCGAGCCCGAGGCTACCGAGGCAATGATGCAGCAGCTGCCGCCGCTGCCGCCGCCGCCGCAGGTGGCGCCGCAATGGATGTTCGGATCGCGCAGCTCGGCGGGCACGCCCAAGGCCGCCGCGTTTTGCGTACGCAGGATGTTCTCGTCGACGATGGCCGCGCTTTCTTCGGGGGAGGCGGGATTGCAGACTGCGGAAAGGGCCAGCAGGTTATTGTTGCAGATCCTGAAGGCGTGCGACAATTCGTGAAAGAGGGTCACCGAGCTTGAAACTGGGAGGTCCAATGTGCCGCCGGTGCCGGCGCGGGCTAAACACAAATTGCCGATTCCGCCCGGGCCGAGGTCGTAGATCACCAGGCAATCGGTCAATGGATTGAGCGTGGATCCGGGCTGGCCTGAATTTGATGGCGACAGCGCCGTCGCTATCAGGGCTGTTATCAAG
>JBKJYX010000097.1:0-10824 GCA_046715575.1 Sphingomicrobium sp.
GAACACCGGCGGCTTCAATGACCCTTCGCTCAGCGCGGGATCGAAGCCGTAGCCCATCATCAGCGTCGAGGCGCTCAATTTGTGGTTGCCGATGCTGGTCGGGGTGGGCTTGGGCGTGCGTCGCGGCGTCACGCCGCTGATGTCGTCTTCGGTGGGCAAAATCGGTCTCCTGGTCGAAGCACCCCTTAGACCCAGTCCCACTGACGCGGCTAGGACGTCAGGGACGCCCGGTCAACGCCACGCTGGTCAGCCAAAGTTCCTCGTCATCACCGGGGCAAGCGCCGGAAGCGCCTCGGCGTTGAGCGCGATCCGATGCAGTTTCGGGCAGTTGGCGGCGATCCACTCGCGCCGCGGCCGCCAGCGGGAAAAAGCCGTAACATAGATGTCGAGCGCCGAAGCCCGCTCCCCGAGTACCCAGTCGCCATCTCCAACCTCAGCCTCGAATTGGAGCCACAACGTGCGCCGGAACTCATCGACCCGCTCGGCGAGCTGGTCGGCGGCATCGGGCGCCCAGCGCTCGGGATAATCGCGATAGGTGAAAGTCGGATAGAGCACCGAGACGAACCAGATTAGGCGGTTGAGATAGGCCGGGCGGAGCGGATCGCCGGGTTCCGGCGCCAGTCCGGCCTCCGGGTAAAGCTCGGCCAACCGCAGCATGATCGCGGCGCTTTCGGTGAGCGTCTCGTCGTCATCGCCGACCAGTGTCGGCACCCTCGCCAGCGGGTTGACGCCAAGCAGCCGGTCGCGCGCCGGACCGGGCTGGTCGAAACCCTCGACGTCGACAAACTCGAACGGCGCTCCGACCCAATCCAGCGCTGCTTCGGCCAGCACCGATCCCCAGCCGCAAACCCCATACAGCCGCCACGCCATCAGTCCTTCCCCCGCAAGCCGATCATCGCAATCTGGCGGCCATAGTCGCCTTCCCCGCGATGGGTGGAGCGACGGTAGCTGTAGAAGCGATCCGCGTCCCCATAGGTGTCGAGCCCGAGCGCCTCGACGCTGGCGATGCCGGCTGCGATCAGCCGCGCCTCGACATAAGCTTCGAGGTCGAAGTGCGGCCGGCCCGCCGGGCCGCGGGCGAAGAACCGGTCGCTGGCGGGATCAAGTCCGAGGAAGCGGCCGCGAAATGTCTCGTCCACCTGGTACGATGCCTGGCTGATGCACGGGCCGATCGCGGCGGCGATCCGCTCACGCCTCGCTCCCAGCGCCTCCATCGCCACGATCGCCGAATCGGTCACGCCGGCGAGCGCGCCGCGCCATCCGGCATGGGCCGCGCCGACCACCCCGGCTTGCGCATCGGCGAGCAGCACCGGCGCGCAATCCGCGGTGAGGATTCCAAGCAGCAGGTTCGGCCGGTCGGTGACCAGGCCGTCGGCGTGCGGCCGCTGGTCGTGAGGCCACGGCCGCTCGACGGCGACGACTTCGGCTGAATGGATTTGGTGCAAGGTCGCCAGCTCCGCGCCGGGCAGCACCGCCACCACCGCCAGCTTGCGGTTCTGGGCAATCGCGTCGCGGTCGTCGCCGCTGCCGTAACCGATGTTGAGGCCTGCCATGTCGCCCGCCGAGACGCCGCCGCGGCGACCGAGGAAGCCGTGCGGGATCGCTGCCAGATTGCCACCGCGGATCGCCTCGACGGTCATAGGGCCAGCCGCATGATGATATCCTCGTCGGCCTGGTTGCCGACCATGAACGCATAGGGCCCAACGTCTTCGAACCCGTAGCGCGCATAGAAGCGCCGCGCCCGGTCGTTCCCGGTAAATACTGACAAATAGAGCTCGCCGGCGCCGCGGCGGCGCGCCTCGGCCATCCCCCAGTCCATCAGCTCGCGCGCCGCGCCGGATCCCTGCCATGGCCCGAGCACATACAACTGCCGCAGCTCGACCGCTTTGCCCCGTGGCTCGACCGGAAGCCTGAGCGGCCCGAGCTTGATGTAGCCGGCGAGATCATCGCCGTCCTCGACCAGCCTGACCGCATAGTCGGCGCTTTCGAGCTGGTCCCGCCAATGCCCGGGCGTGTGCCCGTCGAGGAACGCCTCCAGGTCCTCGGCTTTGTACATATGGCCGAAGGTGTCGCGGAAGCAGGTATGGAATAAGGCGACCAGGCGCTCCGCGTCGCGCGGCGCCGCCATCCGGTAGCGGACGGTCAAGGCTCGAACCCCGCCGGCGCCGGCCATGACGCCGAATGGATCGCGATCACCTTGAACAATTCGCCCATCGCTTCGGAATTGCACAGACGAACGCGCTCCGCGGCAATTTCCTTCGCCCGTTCTGGATGGGCCTTGGCGAGTGCGGCGGCGCGGGCGCCGATCCCAAGCCGGTCGAGCCAATCGCCTTGGCTCACGACTCGCGTCACCTCGACGCTCCCCACGGATGCGGCCTTGGCCAGCGCCGCGAAATCCACATGCGCGGTGAGATCCTGCTCACCGGGGTTGGCGAGCACGTCAGCGTAACGATGGCCGCGGACCGCCTGCAAGGTCTCACCCAAGCCCGATTTGGCATGGCCATAGTCGAAAATCAGCGCGACGCCGCCACGAACGTTGATCTGGGCGCCAATCTCCCAAGCCACGGCGTCGCGCGCCGGCGAATCCTCTCGAATCGCGCCATTGACGTCAAATTCCAGGCGGTCGCCTTCGAACATGATTCGGCGCTCTTTTTTGCCGACCCACTGGCGGATCGGTAGCGCATCGAAAAACTCGCTCGCGACCAGCAGCAACGGCTTGCCTTCGGGGATGGTGACCAGGGTTTCATGCCATTCGGCATCCGGCTGCAGCTTGCCCTGAACCTCGCGCAACACCGGACTGCTCTCGACGAAGTGCACGGCGCCCGCAAAGCCCGCATGTTGCAGCACCCTCAGCGCATCCGTCGCCAGCGTGCCCCGCCCAGGGCCCAGCTCGACGTAGACCGCGTCCGTCGGCGCCCCGGCGCGCAACCAGCAATCGGCCAGCGCGCCGCCGACGATTTCGCCGAACATCTGGCTGATCTCCGGTGCCGTGGTGAAATCACCTTTCGCGCCGAGCGGATCGCGGGTCGCGTAATAAAGCGCATTGCAGAGGCCCATATACTGCTCAACGCTGATCAGGCCTTGTTCGCGTATCATCGCGACAATCCTGTCGCGAAAGGCGCTCAGGCGACGCTCGCCGGGCCTAACGTCGGCTCGACCCGCACCCGCCGCCTGGATGCCGTGAACAACAGGTAAAGCCCGCCAATGATCATCGGCAACGTCAGCCATTGTCCCATGTGCAAGCCGGTGTCGGCGGCAAAGCGGATTAGCTGGGCGTCGGGCTCACGCACGAATTCGATGAGGAAGCGGAAGCAGCCGTAGAAAAAGATGAACGCGCCGACGAGCTTGCCCGGCTGGTAGCGTGCCTCGGTTCGCCAGAACATCCACCACAGAATCGCGAACAGCACGATGCCCTCGAGCCCCGCTTCATAAAGCTGGGTCGGGTGGCGCGCTGGTCCCAGGATCGTGTCACCGGTGCTCGCGAGTTCGGGAAAGCGGATTGCCCAAGGCACGGTAGTCGGCGCTCCCCACAGCTCGTGGTTCACGAAGTTCGCAAGCCGGCCGAAGAACAGGCCGAACGGCACGCAGCAGGCGACATAGTCGTGGAGCCGGAGCCATGGCAGCTTCTCCTTGCGCGCCAGATAGAGAATGCCGAGCGAGGTCCCGACGACGCCACCGTGGAACGACATGCCGCCGTCCCATACCTTGAAAATGTCGATGGGGTGCTGAAGGTAATAGGACAAATTGTAGAACAGCACATAGCCGAGGCGGCCGCCGACGAAGATGCCCATAGCCGCATAAAAGAAGACATCTTCGGCATGGCGCTTGGCCATGGGGGCGCCCGGCTGTTTCAACAGCTTGAGCAGGTACCAATAGCCAATGACAAGGCCGGCCGCGTAGGCCAGGCTGTACCATCTCAATTCGAACAAACCGAGGTCGAGCGCGACCGGAGACAGGTGAAGGTCGGTCCAGGCGATTGCATTTGTCGTCGCGGGCGTTTGCAAGGACTTCCCCCTTGAGGCTCATCGCCTCATAAGATGGGGCGCCGCAAAGGGCAAAGGAGAGAAATTCTGGGCGATCTCGACCAAAGGTTCGATGCAATGCTCGCGCGGGTCACCGGCACCGGCGGGCGGCTGGTGATCGAGCGCGATGCCGAGGGGCGGGCGATTGTCGGAAACTTTCCGGCGACCGTGCCCGGCCTGCTTCGCACCTTCTGCGCGCTCTACGGCGACGAGCGCGAGGCGGTGGTCGCCGGCGACGAGCGGCTGACCTTCGCCGACCTCGATCGTTGGTCGGAGGCGCTCGCGCTTGCGCTCGCCGGCCGCGGTATCGCCAAGGGCGACCGCGTTGGGATCGCGATGCGCAACTGCCCGAGCTGGATCGTCGCCTACATGGCGCTGATGAAGACCGGCGCGGTAGCGACCCTGCTCAACGGTTGGTGGCAAAGCCACGAGCTCGCCCATGCGCTGGCCTTGGCCGAACCCAAGCTGGTGATAGCGGATGCGCCGCGCGCCAAGCGCATCCAGGGCGTCTGCGGTGACTGCGAGGTCGTCACTCTTGAAGTGGAGCAGCCCATCGAGGCCGCGTTGGCGCCGCTGATGCAGGGGTCATCCGCCGCGGCCGAACTGCCGGAGGTCGCGCCCGAAGACGACGCAACGATCCTCTTCACGTCCGGCTCGACCGGCGAAGCCAAAGGCGCCTTGTCGACTCACCGCGCGGTGACGACCGGCACCTACTGCTACGCCGCCGGCCTGATGACCTTGCTCGGGTTGCTGATCGAAGAGGATCGGGAACCGGCGACTCCGCCGCGCACCTTATTGAGCGTGCCCTTGTTCCACGTCACCGGCGAAGTCCCGGTGATGCTCAACAGCTTCGTCGTCGGGCGCTGCATGGTGGTCATGCCCAAGTGGGACGCGAGCGAGGCGCTGCGGCTGATCGAGAAAGAAAAGGTCACTTACTTCGTCGGGGTACCGACCATGAGCCTCGAGCTGATGAACCACCCCGACCGCGCAAAATACGACTTGTCGTCACTGAAAGACATCACCGCCGGTGGTGCCCCGCGGCCGGTCAGCCACGTCGAACGGTTGCAACGCGAATTCCCCGAAGCCCAACCGGCCTTGGGCTATGGCCTGACCGAGACCAACGCCGTCGGCTGCATCAGCATGTGGGGCAGTTACGCGGCCAAACCGGCCTCCACCGGCCGGCCGGCGCGCCCGTTCGTCGAAGTCGCGATCCTCGGCGCCAATGATGCGCATCTGCCGGTGGGAGAGCGCGGCGGGATCGCCATTCGCTCGGCGGCGAACGTCAAATGTTACTGGCGCAACGCGGCCGCCACCGAGGCGCTGTTCACCAGCGACGGCTACGTGCGATCCGGCGACATCGGCTACCTCGACGAGGAGGATTATCTGTTCATCGTCGATCGCAAGAAGGACATCATCATCCGCGGCGGCGAGAATATCTCCGCGGCAGAGGTCGAGGCCGCCTGCTACGCCTGCCCCGAAGTCGCCGAGGCCTCGGTGTTTGGGATCGCCGACGACCGGCTCGGCGAAGTCCCGATTGCGATCATCCATGTGCAGCCGGGCAGCGGTCTCGACGAGGCGGGATTGCGCAGCTTTCTCGAGACGCGCCTCGCCGCGTTCAAGGTGCCGGCGCGGATGATCTTTTCCTCCGAGCCGTTGCCGCGCCTCGGCACCGGCAAGATCGACCGGGTCGCGCTCAAGGCCCAGTACGCCCATTGAAAGAAGCGCTCGCTAACATCGACCGGCGGACGCTGCTGATCGGTGGCGGCGTTGGCATCGGTCTGGTTGTCGGATTTCTCGCCTGGCCGCGCCATCTCGCCAGCGATCTCGCGACCCGCAAGGGCGAGCACCCGTTCGGAGCTTTTCTCAAGATCGGCCGCGATGGGCGTGTCGCCGTGGCCGTGCCGCAGGTCGAAACCGGGCAAGGCGTGTGGACGGCCCTGCCGCAAATCGTCGCCGACGAATTGGGCGCGGCGTGGGAAACCGTCGCGGTCGAGCCGGCGCCGCTGGCCGCGGCCTATGCTAATCCGCTGGCCGGCGAAGAAGGATGGCTCGACGGCATCGGCCGCCTCCGCCGCTTCCAGGTTTCGGATGCGATGCGCATCACCGCCGGGTCGACCTCCGTCCGGGCGTTCGAGCAGCCTTTGCGCCAGGCCGGCGCGGTGGCCCGGGCGATGCTCATTGCCGCCGCCGCCGAGCGATGGAATGTCAGCCGCACGGAATGCGACACCGCCGACGGCTTCGTCCTGAATAAGGCGCGGACCGTCACCTTCGCAGAATTGGCGGAGGAGGCGGCGGACCAGAGCCCGCCGTCGAACCCACTGCGGCGAACGTCGCCCAAGGGTCGGCTCACCGGCCAGCCGCTGCCGCGTCTCGACCTTCCTGCCAAGAGCGACGGCAGCTTCCGCTTCGCCGCCGACGTGCGCTTGCCGGACATGCGTTTCGCATCGGCTCGCGTCGCCCCGCCCGGCGGCCGCCTTACCGGCTTCTCCCGCCAAGGTTCGGCCCGCTTTGTCGTCCGAAACCAATGGCTCGCGGTGGCCGCGGACAGCTGGTGGGCAGCGGAGCGCACCCTCCGCGCGGCAAACCCGCGCTTTTCGGCACCAACCACGCCGGATCGCCAACAGGTTCGGCCGCTGTTCGAAAGCCATCTCAATTCGGGCGACGCACAAAGCCGGTTCAGCCGCGGCGACTATGATTCCGCGGTGGAAGGTTCGCGCCCATTAGCCGCAACTTATTGGGTCGCTCCGGCGCAGCATCTCGGGCTCGAACCGATGACCGCCACCGCCCGCTTTAGCGGCGATCATCTCGAAGTCTGGGCGCCAACCCAGGCGCCCGAATTTGCCCATGCCGCAGCCGCCAAGGCCGCCGGCAAAGCCGCATCGCAAGTGACGCTTTATCCGATGCCGGTCGGCGATTCGGGGGGCCGCGCGCTTGAAGCTGACGCGATTGGAATCGCGGTCGAGCTGGCCCGCGAACTCAAGCGGCCGGTCCAGCTCAGTCTTTCGCCCAGCGGCACCCAGAACCACGACCGCGTCGCGCCCGCCGCGCTGGCCAGAATGACCGCGCTTCCCGGCGCGGGGGGAATTACCGCGGCGTGGAAAATGCGCGTCGCCACCAGCGACGGGCTTGGATCGGCGATGCGCCGCCTCGCCGGCGCTGACGAAACCAATTCCCTGGGCCGAACTGCCCTCGACGGCGCCAGTCCGCCCTATGCGATCCCCGACGTCAGCATCGAAGCCGTACCGGTGACTGCACCATTCCCAACCGGCTACATGCGGGGCCACCCGCAGCGCGCGATGACCTTCTTCACCGAGAGCTTCATCGACGAGCTTGCCCATGCGGCGGGGCTGGAGCCGCTGGCATTCCGGATGGCCTTGCTCGGCGGCAATCCCCGGCTGGCGCGCTGCATCCAGGCCGCGGCATCGACCGGCGGCTGGGACGGCGGCGCGCGCGGTAGCACGCTCGGCCTTGCCGCCTGCTCGGCCTTCGGGTCGCACATCGGGCTGATGGCGAATGCAACTATCGGCGCCGACCAGGACGTTGCGGTGCACCGCCTGGTTGCCGCGGTCGACTGCGGGCGGATCGTCAATCCGCAGCTGGTCCGGCAACAGATTGAGGGCGGGCTGATCTGGGCGCTCGGCCTGGCCAATGTGCGCGAGCCGGAATGGGCGGCCGGGATGCCACGCTCGCGGCCGCTCGGCACGGTCGGCGTGCCGCGCATCGCTGGCACGCCCGAGATTCAGGTCCAACTTGTTCCGAGCAACGCCCCTCCCGGCGGCGTCAGCGGTCTCGGCGTCGCGGTCCTCGCACCCGCCGTCGCCAATGCGATTTATGCGGCCACCGGCAAACGCCTCCGCAACCTGCCGTTCGACCCAATGGCGGCGGCATGATCGGCGTCCTGCTCGTTAATTTGGGAACTCCCGACGCGCCCAACGCGGCGGCCGTCAGGACCTATCTCGCGGAATTCCTGTCCGATCCGCGGGTCATCGAGATCCCCAGCATCCTATGGCAGCCGATCCTGCGCGGAATCATTCTGCGCACTCGTCCCGCCAAGTCCGCTCGCGCTTACCAGGAAGTCTGGACCGACGACGGCTCGCCGCTGATGGCCGTCAGCATGCGGCAGGCTGCCAAGCTGCGCGAGCGCTTCGGTGACGAGATCATTGTCGGAATGGCCATGCGCTACGGCAAGCGATCGATCGGCGAAGCGCTATCGAAAATGGTCGATGCCGATTGCGACCGCATCCTGTTCGCGCCGCTTTACCCGCAATACTGCGCGGCGACGACGGCGTCGGCCAGCGACGCGCTTTTCGCGCAGCTTGAATCGATGCGCTTCCAGCCCGCGCTGCGCACCTTGCCGCCCTATTTCGACGACCTGCTGTACATCGAGGCGTTGCGTGCCAACCTCGCCCGCCAGCTTGATGCGCTCGACTTCGAACCGCAGCGCCTCCTGCTCAGTTTCCACGGCATGCCCGAACGCACGCGGCGGCTCGGCGACCCTTATTACGACCATTGCATGGAGACCGCGCGGCTGCTCGCCGAAGCCCTCGGCCGCGAACTCGATGTTGCGTTCCAGTCCCGCTTCGGTCGCGCGAAGTGGCTCGAGCCGGCGACCGACACGACGCTCGCCGCTTACCCGGCGCAGGGCATCCAGCGCGTCGCCATCGCCGCACCCGGTTTTTCGGCGGATTGTCTGGAGACGCTGGAAGAGCTCGGCATCCGCGGGCGCGACTCGTTCCTGGCTGCCGGCGGCACGCATTTCGCGCGGCTCGATTGCCTCAACGATTCGACCGAAGGAATGACCATGCTGGAGCAACTGGTGCGGCGCGAACTTGAAGGATGGCGATCACCGACCTAAGCGCGTCGGCTTCAGCATTGGGAGATGGGTCATGGCTCGAGTGGCGAGCGTCACCGGCGGCACGCGCGGCATTGGCGAGGCGATCAGCATTGCGCTCAAGGAAATGGGGATGCAGGTCGCTGCCAATTATGCCGGCAATGAGGAGCGCGCGAAGGGCTTCACCGAACGCACCGGTATTCCCGCCTACAAATGGGACGTCGCCGATTTTGGCGCCTGTCAGGCGGGCGTGGGCAAGGTCGAAAGCGAGCTCGGGCCGGTCGACGTGCTGGTCAACAACGCCGGCATCACGCGCGATTCGACGATGAAGCGGATGGACCACGACAAGTGGCAGCAGGTCATCGACACCAATCTGGGCGGTTGCTTCAACATGGCCAAAGCGGTGTTCGAGGGCATGATCGGCCGCGGTTACGGCCGCATCGTCAACATCGGCTCGATCAACGGCCAGGCCGGTCAATATGGCCAGGTCAACTACGCCGCTGCCAAGTCGGGGATCCACGGCTTCACCAAGGCGCTGGCCCAGGAAGGCGCGCGCTCGGGCGTGACGGTCAACGCGATCGCTCCCGGTTACATCGACACCGATATGGTCGCCGCGGTGCCCGAGGATGTGCTGGCCAAGATCGTCTCGGGGATACCCGTCAAACGGCTTGGCCAGGCGAGCGAGATCGCTCGCGGCGTCGCGTTCCTGGTCGCCGAAGACGGCGGCTTCATCACCGGGTCGACGCTGTCGATCAACGGCGGGCAGCACATGTATTGAGATGGAGTCGGTCGGTTACGCGCCTCCGGTCAAACGCTCGGTGCTGATCGCCGGTCATCCGACCTCGATCAGCCTCGAGCCCAAATTCTGGCACGCGCTTGAGGCTGCAGCTCGGGACTGCGGCCGGCCGATCAATGCACTGGTGGCCCAAATCGATGCCGAACGGCTTGAAGTCGAATCGCCGCCGAACCTGACCTCGGCGATCCGCCAGTGGCTATTCGCCCGCGCGCTCGGCGGCTGACAGGATTGCGCGTGCGAACGCGGCGCCGGCTTCCGGTGCGTGATCCAGGAACAGTGCGGGCTCGATCAGCTCGAGCTCCATGATCTGGGGTTCGCCGCCGGCGCCGACGACAATGTCCACGCGCGCGTAGCTGGATGGCGTCGGGGCGGCGGCCAGCGCAGCTCGCGCCAGCTGCTCCGAGCCCGGTGGCGGATCGCATCGCTGGATGATCCCGCCATATTCGGGCTGGACCCGGAATTCGCCGCTCTTGGGAACCTTGCTCAGCGCATGGCTCAACTCGCCGTCGAACAGGATCAGCGAATATTCGCCCTGGTCGAGAATTCCTGCCACCCACGGCTGCACCATCATCGGCCAGCCGCGCACGCTTTCCGGAAAAGCATCGCCTTCGCGTAGCCGGAAAGTGCCGTAGGCGCTCGCCGATACGGGCGGTTTGACGACCAGTTCGCTGCATCCGAAGCGCGCCCTCGCTGCATCGAGCGCTGGCTCACCAAGACTCGCCACCGCAAGCGTGGGGACGGTGGCGATGCCCTTCTCGCCAAGCTCCTCGAGATAGACCTTGTCGCTGTTCCACCTCAGCAGCGGCGCAGAGTTGGCGACGGGGAGTTGCTCCCGTTCGAGCCGATCGAGGAAGGCGAGCCAGTCGGCGTAGCGCTGATGATAACCCCAGGCGACGAGGGGCAGGACGAGGTCGAATTCCGCCAAGTCCCTCGGGTCGGTCCAGGGCACCGGTTCGACCGCGATACCGGCATCGATCAGCGCGTCCGCTTCGGCGTCATACGCCCACCGCCACTCCGCCGGATACTCCGGATCGGGAACCAGGAAAGCGACCCGCACCCGTCAGCGCGCCAGCAGGATCCGCGCCTGGTTGGCAATTTGCGCGAGCATCGGAGCGCTGACATGGCCCTCCGCTCGCGCGCGGGTGAGCAATTGGCGGAACTGCGCGATCCTCGCC
>JBKJYX010000098.1:0-8949 GCA_046715575.1 Sphingomicrobium sp.
ATCAGTTCAACAAGGGCGCGATGACGATGGGCGCGATCATCGCCATCATCATGCTCGCGGGCCGCTCGATCCAGCCCATCGGGCAGCTGGCCTTCCTTTTCACCCGCGGCCGCCAGGCGTTCGCGACGCTCGACTCGCTGCAGCAGATGATGGACGTCGCCGACGAGCGCCAGTCGTCACTGCGCAGCATCATGCCGGAAATCCGCGCCGGACATATCGCGCTGACCAATCTCGACTTCCAATACCCGAACGCCTCCCGCGACTCGCTTGCGGGGCTCAACCTGGCGATCAAGCCGGGCGAGCGGATCGGGATCATCGGCCGCGTCGCGTCGGGCAAATCGACGCTCGGGCGTGTGCTGTGCGGGCTTTACGAGCCGACCGGCGGCACGTTCAACATCGACGGTCTCGACAGCCGCCAGTTCCACCCGCACCAGTTGCGCGAGGCATTCCGCTTTGTCGGTCAGGACGCCGAGCTGTTCAACGGCTCGGTTCGCGACAATCTGATGCTCGGCGCTGCGCAGGCGACCGACAATCAGCTCGTCGACGCGGTCGTTCGGTCGGGCGCCGACATCTTCCTGTCGCGCGACGCCGCCGGCTTCGACCTCCCCGTCGGTGAGCGCGGTTCGCGCCTGTCGGGCGGACAGCGCTCATTGCTGGTCCTCGCGAGGGCTCTGGTCTCGCCCAGCAAGCTGTTGTTCCTCGATGAGCCGAGCGGCGCGATGGACACCCAGACCGAGCTCTATTTCATCGAACATCTGAAGACCGCGCTCGCGCCGGATCAGACACTGGTCGTGGCGACGCATCGCCACAACATGCTGTCGATCCTCGACCGGCTGATCGTCATCGACGCCGGGCGGATCATCGCCGATGGGCCGCGGGACGAGGTGCTCGGTCGCCTCAGCACTCCGCCTAAGAAGGAAGCCAAGTCATGACTTCCTTCGCGATCGCCCGCCGCCGTGTTGCTGAACACCGGATCGAAGCACTGACCTTCGTGGTGGTCATGGTCGCTGCGCTGGCTGCCGCCATAATTTGGGCGTTTGCGTCGGCCGGAGCGAAAAGGACCGTTTCGATCCAGTTGTCGCCGGCCAAGACCGCCGCACTGGTCGCCGCAACAAGCGCTTCGCCCGCCGAAATCCGCGCGGTCGGCGAGCAAGCGAAACTGATCAATGCGGCGCTGCCATTCAGCACTTCACCCGTCCAATCGGCGCAGCCATTCGCCATTCGGGGTGACGATCTCGATCATCGCCGGGCGCTGCTGTGCTTGACTCAGGCGGTCTATTACGAAGCCGGCTTCGAGCCGCTGCACGGCCGCCGCGCGGTAGCCCAAGTCGTCCTCAACCGCATGCGCCACCCGGCCTTCCCGAAGTCGGTGTGCGGTGTCGTATACCAAGGCTCCAGCTCGCCGGTTTGCCAGTTCAGTTTCGTTTGCGACGGATCACTGTACCGCCCACCTGCTACCTCTGCCTGGCGCGAAGCCAAGGCTGTGGCGGCGGCGGCGCTCCTCGGATTTGTCGAATCTTCGGTCGGATCGGCCACCCACTATCACGCCAATTACGTCGCGCCGCGCTGGGCCCCGATGCTGACCAAGATCACGCAGCTCGGAGCGCACATCTTCTACCGCTGGCCGGGGAGCTGGGGACAGCGCGCCGCATTCACCGGCCGCTACATCGGCGAGCCGCGGGATCCGCTGTCGTTGCGTCCGCCGCTTCGCCCCGCGGGCGAGCCAGGAATGGCCGATCAGGCTCTGACCCTGGCGCAGGCCGGACCTCCGATCGCGCGGGCTGAGAACGACGTCGGCGGGCTGCTCGACGTGTCCAAGGGCTGGACGCTCAATATTCCCGGACCCAATGAGGTTGCGACCGCGACCTCGCGCGCCCTCGCCGAGCAACGCGCCAAGGCCCCGGCACCCGCCGTCCCAGTCGCGGCGTCGGGAGCGCCGGTCATCGCCTCGCGCTGAGCGCCGAGTTGGAGTAAAGCGTCACCATGGCAAGTCTTCCGTTTTTCGGCCCGATCAAACGTCCGCGCCAGCCGCTGACCGGTTCGCGGCTGATTATCGTCGCGTCCGCCATTGGCTTCGCGGTGTTTCTGATTTGGGCGATGCTCGCCCAGGTCGACGAAGTGACGCAGGGGCAGGGCAAGGTCATTCCGACCAGCAAGGCACAGCTTATCCAGTCGGCCGAACCCGCGACGGTCCGGGAACTGATGGTGCGATCGGGCCAGCGGGTCCGCCGCGGGCAGTTGCTAGCGCGCCTCGATGACACTCAAAGCGCTTCCGAGTTGGGGCAGATCGAGGCCGAGACCCAGGCGCTGTCGGCCCGCTCGGCGCGCCTTTCCGTCGAAGGCACGGGAAGCTCAACGGCCTGTGTTGGGAACGATTGCGCCGATGAGGCCCAATTGCGCCAGGTCCGCGAATCCGCGCTTCGCAGCCGCATCGCCGCGCTCAATGCGGGCGCCGATCAGCGTCGCCGCGAAGCGTCTGAAGCACAAGCTACGATCAGCAGCCTGCAGGGCAGCCTGGCGCTTGCCCAGCGGCAGGTGGGGATGCTGGAACCGCTGGCGGCGAAGAACATCGTTCCGCAAACCGATTTGCTCGATGCGCGGCGCGAGGTGAACGATTTGCAGGGCAGGATCGCGGCGGCGCGCGAGCAGCAATCACGTTCCATGGCGGGGGTCCGCGAAGCGCAGGCCCAAGCCAGTGAAGCCGGCTTCAGCTTTCGCCAGGAAGCGCTCAACGAGCGCAGCCAAATCAATCAGAAGATTGCGGTCAATGAGGAATCGCTGCGCGGCGCCCGCGGCCGGCTGGGCCGGATGGAGTTGCGTTCGCCAGTTGACGGGGTCGTCAACGACCTTGCGGTGACGACCATCGGCGGTTTCGTGGCCGCCGGCCAGAAGGTGATGGAAGTTATCCCGATGGGCGACAAGTTGCTGGTCGAGACGCGTGTCAAGCCGAGCGACATCGCATTTATCAAGGTTGGCGACCGGGCGCTGGTCAAAGTCACCGCGTACGACTTTTCGACCTACGGCGGCCTCGACGGCCGCGTCGTGCAAGTGTCGGCGGACTCAATTTACGACGAGAACGATAAGCAGGCCTATTTCAACGTCATCGTCGAAACTGACCGGAGCTATGTGCAGTCCCATGGACGGCAGCTTCCGATCACGCCCGGAATGATGACCGACACGCAGATCATCACCGGTCGCAAAAGCATTCTGAGCTACCTGTTGAAGCCGGTGTTGAAAGCCCGCAGCGAGGCGCTGCGCGAGCGCTAGTCCGAGAGGGTCGCTGAACCCGAAGGCGTGAGCGCCGCGACCGTCGCCGAGGCCATGGTCATCGGTGCGACAAGCGGTGTGATAGGACGACGGTAGCCGTGGGTCCACGCGCCCGCCGCCGAGAAGGTCAGTACCGGTCGATAGTCGCTAATGTCGTCGGCATCGAGGATCCGGTTGGTGCCGTTGTCCAGCACCAGCATTTGGCCGCCGGAGCGGACCACCAGCAGGGCGTGATCGGAACGCCGAACGAGATCCTTGGCGATCACCAAATACATATCGCGATCCAACACTCCGGCTGCTCGAAGCATTTGGAGCTTGGCGATCGCATAGTCTTCACAGTCGCCACGCCCGCGGCGGAGCGTATCGCTGGCCGCGGCCCACAGGTCCGCACGCCCGTACTGGCGCAAGTCATCGACGAATTGCACCCGGCCGTTGACGTAGCGGTTGACGGCTTCGACCCGGGCCAGCTCGCCCTGTCCGCGAAGCGACGCCGCATAAGCGGCGGGGGCGCCCACCACGCGCTGCCGCGCGACATTGCGCCAGCGCTGATCGAGCGGCGTATGGCCGACGGACAATGCGACACTGCCGAATACATCCGGGCGGCCACTGAAAGCGCCAGGGCTAAACCGCTTGATGTCACGGAGGCGAGTTTCACGAAGCACGGTGTAAGTCGGTGTCCGGATGTTCAGCGCGGCGGGCTGCAGTGTTGGCCGCGGAACCACCAAACCCTGCTGTTCGGCGAGAATTGCGGCGAGGCGGCTCGGAGCACCGCCGAGGATCGCCTCGGCCTTGCCGTAGCGAATGCCGTAGCCCGCCGCCGGTTGCGGGATTGCCGTCTGTGCGAAAGCGGTCGCGGGCATAAGGGTGACCGCAAGCGCTGCGGCGAAGCGGCCGAGCGGCCGGCTGATGAAAGCTCTGTCCATGTCGCCGCTTGTCGCAGGACAAGGAGAAGACACGGCTAAAGAGGTTGGTTAAACCACCGATAACCAATTGATTGAATGGCCCATTACGGTTGCAGTCAACTGCTTCGCGTGGCCCTGCTCGAGCGCGGGCGGGGCGAAATCGCGATCGAGCGACCGACCAGCCACTGCTCAATCAGCGCGGCAATTCGCGCCCCGGCGCGACCGTCACCATATGGCAGGCAGGGCTTGGCCATCGCCGCGAGCGCAATGGGATCGCCAAGAAGGCTGCTGACCGTATCGAGGATTTGTCTGGTATCGGTACCGACCAGCCGCATGTTGCCGCTCCACAGCGCCTCGGGCCGCTCGGTTTTGTCGCGCAGGACCAGCAGTGGGATTCCGAGAGCCGGCGCTTCCTCTTGCACGCCGCCGGAATCGCTCAGCATGAGATCGCATTCGCGCATTCTTGAGGCGAGCGTGCGCTGGCTACAGGGCGCCAGCAACGTGATTCCGGGGCAACCGCCAAGCAGGCGCTCGATGGTCCGGGAAACGTAGGGATTTGGGTGAAGCAGGACCTCGCTGCCGGCGGTGCCTTCCTCAGCGAGCTGACGCAGCGCGGAGGCGACTGAGGTCAGGCCATCGCCCCAATTCTCGCGGCGGTGACAGGTCACGAGCAACCGGGGCAATGCGCGATCGCGAAGAGTCGGCGGCGGTAGCTCCGCTTTGGTCTTCATCAACGCGTCGATGCCGGTGTTGCCGGTGACGAATATCGTCCCGGCGACGCGCTCGCGGCGGAGGTTTGCGGCCGCCAGCGCGGTCGGCGCGAACAAGAGGTCGGCCTGGGCGTCGATCGCCGTGCGATATTCCTCTTCGGGCCAGGGCATAGTCACATCATGGCTCCGCAACCCTGCCTCGACATGCGCGACCGGGACCGCCGCCATGAATCCTGCAAGAGCACCCCCGAGCGCGCTGGACGTATCGCCCTGGACGACAAGCAAGTCGGGGCGCCGGCGAAGCTGCGCGCCCACCGCGGCGATGACGCTCTTCACGTGGATATGCGGATTTTCGACACCGGGGCAGTTGAGCCGCGCCGCCGGATAAGCTCCCAGTTCGAAATCGGCGGGAAGTAGGTCATGCTGCCCGGTCAGGATCAGCGCCGGGCGCATGCTTCGCTCCGCCAGCGCTCTCGCAACCGGGGCAAGCTTGATCGCTTCGGGCCTGGTGCCGATGACCAGCCTCACGTCCGCGGAATGCAGCTTCCCCCCTAGCTCGGCGTCAGCAGTGTGCCTCCGCATAGGATTAAGTGCAAGGAATGTCGGCGAACCAACTTAGCGGAAGTTGTCGGCGTAGGCCTGCAGCTTGAGCTTCACCGGACCGGCAGGGACGAGATGATAAGTGAAGCCGTGGCGCTTCGCATAGGCGATGGCCGCCGCCTCGCTGGCGAAATTGAGGCGCACCTGCGGCTTGGTGTCGCTTGAGCCGGCCCATCCGGTTAACGGATCCGCCCGAAGCGGGTCCTCACGCTCGAACTCGAGCAGCCAAAGCCCGGCGTTGGCTTTGCCCGACTGGGTGGTCCTTCGGTCGAGCTCGGAAATGCGGGCGACGGTCATCACCGGCGGAGTTGGCAAAGGCGGCAGGCGGAATCAAGTGCGGACGCTGTTTTCGACTCCCTACGCGCACCTGATGGTGCCAGTCGGCTAGGCGATTTGCCGCGGCGTTGAATGCCGATCTTGCTACAAGCCTCGCCGTGCTTATGCTGCGGTGAGTCCCGGGGGAGGAATCATGCGTAAATCATTGCTTGCGGTGGCGATGGCGTTGACCGCGTTCGGCACCACACCCGTGCTGGCCGATACAGTTTGCGAGTGGATCGAATTTAGCCAGGGCATCGCGACTGCCACCGCACCGCCGCCAACGGCGCCGCGAACGCCCGACCACGATCGTGCTGGCACGCAGGTCGCCTTGGCGATGTTCGAGGCGATAAACGCAATCGACCGGCGGTATGAGAGTTACTTGAAATTTCCCTTCGGGGATGCACGCGCGTCGCAGGATGTCGCGGCTGCGACCGCTGCTTATCAGGTGCTGCTCGCCCATTATCCGTCGCAGAGGACCGCGCTCGAGGAAAACTACGCGAGCGCGATCGCGCTCGCGGCGGAAGGCAATGCGGCCGCGCGCAATGCGGGCAAGGCGATCGGTGAAGCAGCGGCGAAGGCGGCACTTGCAAGCGGCGGGATCGATCCTGCCATCACGCAAACCCCGTACCTGCCGCGAACCCAACCGGGAGTGTGGACGGCGACCGCCCTGCCCGTGTTCGAGCCGTTCTCCGTCGCGTTCAAGCCGTGGATCCTGCCGCGCGTCGATGCGGTGCGCCCGGGGCCGCCACCGGCGCTGACCAGCGAACGCTGGGCGCGCGACTATGACGAGGTCAAGCGACTTGGTGGGCGGAAAAGTACCGAACGCAGCGGGGACGAATCGCTGATGGCGCGTTATCGAATCACGCCCAACATTGTGCCGACGCTGCGGTTGATCGCCGATGTAAAGGGTCGCAGCCTGGTCGCCAATGCGCGGCTGTTCGCGCTCTTTGGGATGGTTGGCGACGATGTGATGATGGCGACCGGCGAGGCCAAGCTGTATTATAACTTCTGGCGGCCGGTCACCGCGATCCGTAATGGCGAAGCCGACGGCAATCCGGCAACGGCGCCCGATCCGTGGTGGGAGCCACTGATCACCACGCCCAACCATCCCGAATATCCCTGTGCGCACTGCATTACGTCCGCAGCCGCGGCCGAAGTGATGAAGGCCGAGGTCGGCAATGCCCCTCCCGGCGGCGTGCGCGTTGCCTCGCGCTCGATTCCAACGAGCAATGTCCAGGTGCTTCCGTCATTCGACGAGTGGGTTCGGCAAGTGAGCTATTCGCGCACCTTGGGCGGGGTGCATTACCGCTTTTCAAATGAGGCGGGCGAAGAGATCGGCCGCAAGGTCGCGGCTATGGCGTTGGACAATCTGATGCGGCCGTTGCCGAAAGCGCGGACCGCGCGAAAGGCGAACTAGCCTGTTCAGTAAGCCCGAGCGACGGCGAACTCGACCGCTTCTGTAAGCGCCGCCTTGGCTTTGCCGGCGGGGAACAGGCCGAGCGCGTCGATGGCGCGCCGGCCGTAATGCCGTGCGCGGTCGATGGTGTCGGACAAGGCTTCGCTCGAGCGCATCAATGCAATAGCCTGCGCGAGGTCGTCGTCGGAAACTCGCATTCCGGTGACCGCGGCCTCCCAGAACGCGCGCTCGTCGCTTGATCCCCGGGCGTAGGCGAGGATCAGCGGCAGCGTCATCTTGCCGTCGCGAAAGTCATCCCCGACGCCCTTGCCCATGGTCGTTGCGTCCGACGCATAGTCGATGACGTCGTCGATCAGCTGGAAGGCGATACCGAGGTTGCGCCCGTAGCTTTCGAGCGCGAATTCCGCCTCCTCGCTGGCTTCGGCGACGACCGGCGCGATCCGGCAGGCGGCGGCGAACAGGGCCGCGGTCTTGGCGCCAATGATCTGGAGGTATTGCTCCTCGCCCGTGTCGATCCGCCGCTGCGCAGTCAATTGCTCGACCTCGCCTTCGGCGATCACGGCCGAGGCCTGGCTCAGGATATTCAAGACTTTCAGGCTGCCGTCCTCGACCATTAGTTCGAACGCGCGGCTGAACAGGAAATCACCGACCAGAACACTGGCCGGATTGCCCCAGATGAGGTTGGCGGTGCGTTTGCCCCGGCGAGTGCCAGAGCCGTCGACGACGTCGTCGTGAAGCAAGGTCGCGGTGTGGATAAATTCCACTGCGGCGGCGAGCTTCTGATGGCGGCTGCCGGAATAGCCGAGCAGGCTCGCGCAGGCGAGGGTGAGCATCGGCCGCATGCGCTTGCCGCCGCCAGCGATGAGGTGGCCGGCAAGCTCCGGGATCAGGCCCACCTTGCTCTGCATACGCTCGAGAATGACCGCGTTGACGCCGTTCATGTCGGCCGCGACGAGGGCCATCATCGTATCGAGCGATGGCTCGCGTGATTGACGCAGTGGATGGACGGTTGCGGTCACGGCGCCGCTCTAGCCTGCGGGCAGGCGCATTCCTAGCCTGCCAGCAGCGTCAGCCGCGCGAGCAGGCCGCCCAAATCCTCGCTCTCTTCCAGCGTCACGCGCCCGCCGTAAATCTCGGCGACGTCGCGGACGATGGCGAGGCCGAGGCCGGTGCCCGGTTTGCCGGTGGTGTCGAGCCTGGCGCCGCGCGTGAACAGCGAACCGCGGTCAGCCGGAGGAATGCCCGGGCCGTCATCCTCGACCAAGATGTCGATCTTGTCGCCCTTGGCTTCGACCGTCACGAACACCCGGCCGCCGCCATATTTGGCGGCGTTCTCGACCAAATTGCCGATCATCTCGTCGAGGTCCTGCCGCTCGACCCGCACCTGGGCGTGGCGGTCGCCGGCTATGTCGACGGTGACGCCTTCGTAAAGCCGGTCGAGCACCCGCTGCACGGCCTCCAGACTGTCCCAGACCACTGCCCGGGCGTGGGCCGACGCGCGGCGGCCGATGGCGCGGGCGCGGGCGAGATGGTGATCGACCTGCCGGCGCATCACCAGCGCTTCGCGGCGGACCGTGGCGGCGAGATCGGGGGACTGGGCGGTGGCGGCATTGGTGACCACAGTCAGCGGCGTTTTGAGCGCATGCGCGAGGTTACCGGCATGGCGTCGCGCTTCTTCGGCTTGCGCTTCGCTATGCGCGAGCAGTTGGTTGATCTCTTCGGTCAGCGGGCGGAT
>JBKJYX010000099.1:0-4746 GCA_046715575.1 Sphingomicrobium sp.
GGCCGTCAGCGACCCGATGCCGGCGTTCGGTTACCCACTGATTGCCGATTCATGCTGCCGGCGCCGATGCTCTCGCCTTCGGGCGAAGATATTGAGGGCTTCCACACCCACAGAGAACGCCATGGCGACATAGATATACCCCTTGGGAACATGAAATCCGAAACCGTCGGCGATCAACACCCCCCCGATCATCAGCAGGAAACTGAGCGCAAGCATCACGACGGTCGGGTTGCGGTTGATGAAGTTGGCGAGCGGGTCGGCCGCGAACAGCATCACGAGCACTGCCGCGACCACGGCGACGACCATGATCGGCAGATGCTCGGTCATCCCGATGGCGGTCAGGATCGAGTCGATCGAGAAGACCATGTCGAGCAGCAGGATCTGGACGATCGCGGCGCCGAAGCCGAGCGTTGCCCTGGACGTGTCGAACACATCTCCGGTCGGGACCGGATCGATGTTGTGGTGAATCTCCTTGGTCGCCTTCCACACCAGAAATATCCCGCCGGCGATGAGGATCAGATCACGCCAGGAGAAGAGGGTCTCGAAGCTGGGCTCGCCATTCGCGCCTGGTGAGCCGACCAAGCCAAGATCGAACACCGGCGCGGTCAGTCCGATCAGCCATGCGATCGTCGAAAGCAGTGCCAGTCGCATGCCGAGCGCCATCGCAATTCCCAGGCGCCGGGCCTTCCGGCGCTGCGATTCCGGCAGTTTGTTGGAAAGGATGGAGATGAAGATAAGGTTGTCGATCCCGAGCACGACCTCCATCACCAGCAGAGTCGCCAACGCTGCCCACGCCGCGGGCTCGTTCATCAGCGCCAGTATCGGGTCCATTGAAAACACCTTTCCGGAGTGCGAACAGGACGCCGCGGCCCTCGAACTTCATTTTCGCCGTTCGTTGTCCTGCGAACGCGATGCCAATGTATGCCGCCGCCGACCCGGTCGGCGGCGGCACCCTGTCAATCGAACATTTCGGACAGAAAGGACTTCTTGGGCTTGCGGTGCCCTCCTTGGTAATGGCTCCGGTCGTCGCCAAACTGGCGCGGAGAAGGATATTCCTCGCGCGCGCTCGACGTGGGCCGGGCCAGCTGTCGGGCCGGTTCGCTTTCCGCCGCGTTTCGTTCCACGATCTTGTCGAGCTCGCCCCGGTCGAGCCACACTCCCCTGCAGGTCGGGCAATAGTCGATTTCGATGCCCTGTCGCTCCGACATCACGAGTAAGGTCTTGTCGAGGGGGCACAGCATCCCTGCCGCGGGTTCGCCATTTGACATACTCTTAGTCTCCTGAATGAATTGTTGGCTCATGTTCCGACCCGGCTTTCGCTGAGGCGCCGGTAAAGGCGGTCCTTGACCGCGAGTCGCAATTTCTTGAGCCGGAGAAGTTTGATGCGGTCGGGAAATCTCAGAGCGACTTCGCTGCGGATCTCGTCGTCGACTTTTCGGTGGATCAAGGTGAGTCTGTAGATCAAGGACTTCATAGCCGCTCTCCTATCGATGTGGATCGATCGGGCGCATTACAATGCAGGAGAACAAAGCCATCAGAACCTGCACCGAGAGCTATCCCGATGCGGTCCGACATCGCTGTCGTCAAAGGAACGACCGCCAGAGGGGCCCGGTCCGCAGAGGCGGCGGTAGAGGTGCGCCTCGCCAAGTCAAGTGAAATGAGCGGCCATCCGCATCCCCGGCGAAATCACCGAAGAGCGTCGCGACGCGCATCTTTAACGAGGTTCCGCTCACCAACCCTGTGGTTTATGACTATAACGAGCAAGCCGCCGGGGACGATTTGAGTGGGAGTGAGCAAATAGCCGTGGCGGCGGGGTCCGCGCCAATTAAGCGTCAAAGCGCCGCCTTTGTTATCGGCGCGTCGTCGCTGGGCACGATTTTCGAATGGTATGATTTCTATCTTTACGGGCTGCTGGCGACGATCATCTCGGCGCAGTTCTTTTCGGGCGTCAACGAAACCACCGGATTCATCTTCGCGCTCGCCGCCTTCGCCGCGGGCTTCGCGGTGCGGCCGTTCGGGGCGATCCTGTTCGGGCGGATCGGCGATCTGGTCGGGCGCAAGAACACCTTCCTCGTCACCATGGGCATCATGGGCCTGTCGACGTTCCTCGTCGGCCTGCTGCCGAGCTACGCCTCGATCGGCGTCGCCGCGCCAATCCTGCTGGTCGTGCTGCGGTTGCTCCAGGGGCTGGCGCTCGGCGGCGAATATGGCGGTGCGGCGACCTATGTCGCCGAGCATGCGCCAGACGGGAAGCGCGGTCTGTTCACCAGCTTCATCCAGACGACCGCGACGCTCGGGCTGTTCACCGCGCTGCTGGTCGTGATCGGCATCCGCACGGCGATCGGCGAGGAGGCGTTCGCCGACTGGGGCTGGCGGATCCCGTTCCTGATCTCGATTGTGCTGCTCGGACTGTCGCTGTGGATCCGCATGCAGCTCGACGAGAGCCCGGTGTTCCAGGAGATGAAGGCGGCGGGCGAGGGGTCGAAAGCGCCGCTGACCGAGGCGTTCGGGCGCTGGCCCAATTTGCGGCTGGTCATCATCGCTTTGGTCGGCGCGGTCGCGGGGCAGGCGGTGGTGTGGTACACCGGCCAATTCTACGCTTTGTTCTTCCTTGAAAAGACGCTCAAGGTCGACGGCGCGACGACCAACATCATGATCGCGATTGCGCTGGCCTTGGCGACGCCATTCTTCATCCTGTTCGGCTGGCTGTCGGACAAGATCGGCCGCAAACCGATCATCATGGCGGGCTGTGCACTGGCGGCGCTGACCTATTTCCCGCTGTTCGGCGCGCTGACAGCCGCCGCCAATCCGGCGCTGGCCCGCGCGCAGGCGTCGGCGCCAGTCTCGGTCATCGCCGACCCGGCCGATTGCTCGATCCAGTTCGATCCCATCGGCAAGAACAAGTTCGATGCGAACAGCTGCGATATCGCCAAGGCCTACCTCGCCAAGAACGGCATCAACTACCATAACGTCGCCGCGCCGGCGGGGACGATCGCCTCGATCGCAATTGGCACAACCGTGCTGCCCGCACCCGATCCCGCAGTCTTGATCGGCAAGGACCGCGCGGCGGCGGTCAAGGCCTATGGCGAAAGGGTCAAGGCGGCGCTGACCACCGCCGGCTACCCGGCCAAGGCCGACCCGGCGAAGATCGACAGGGTCAAGGTCGTCGGTGTGCTGTTCTACCTCGTGCTGCTGGTGACGATGGTCTACGGTCCGATCGCCGCGATGCTGGTGGAACTGTTCCCCAGCCGGATCCGTTACACCTCGATGTCGCTGCCGTACCACATCGGCAACGGCTGGTTCGGCGGCTTCCTGCCGACCATCGCCTTCGCGATGGTCGCGGCCACCGGCGACATCTACTATGGCCTGTGGTATCCGGTGATAGTGGCGTCGGCGACGGTGGTGATCGGGCTGATCTTCCTGCCCGAAACCTTCCGCCGGAAAATTGACGGATAACCCGGAATCCAGCGCCGTGCCGTGATTTTCAGGAGTTTCTTGCTCCCGATCAAGGTGCGGCGCCAACCCGGATCATAGGCCCGGACCATCTTTCCAGCGGAGATTGCCGTGACCGAGCTTGCGACCCGCGCCGGGCTGAGCTTGGCGGTCCCCCCGCGACCGTGGCAGACGCGGCCGCGCTCACCGCGTGCTTCGACCGGGTGAGCGGCGAGGATCGGCGGTTCCGGTTCTTCTCCGCCAGCCAGCATGTCAGCCACGAACAGCTTGATCCGCTGATCCATGCCGATCACTTCACCAGCAAATCCTGGCTGGCGTTCGACAAGGCTGGCAATGAACTTGTCGCGTCGGGCCTGCTCGCCTGCGGCAAGGCGCTCGATACCGGCGAGATCGCGGTGTCGGTGCGCGGCGACTACAAGGGCATGGGCGTCGGCTGGGCGCTGCTCGATCATATCGCCCGCGAGGCCGAGGCGGGGGGGCGCCGGGTCATCGCGATCGAAAGCCGCGACAACCACGCCGCGATCGCAGTGGAACGCGACAAGGGCTTCGTCCCCGAACCGTTCGAGGACGATCCGACGCTGGTCGTCCTGGCCACGACCTTGCGCTGATCCAGAGCAGGCAGGCATGAGCGAAGCATATACGGAAGCCTGGCGTGAAAGCATTGCTGCGCCGGAGACCTTCTGGTCGTGGGCGGCGCAGGCGGTGGAGTGGTACTCCCACATGGAACCCTCCCAAAGTCCAACCGGGTAAGCCCCGATCGAGTCAGTTCTTGAACCTAACCGAGCTCAATCAGGTCGGCTGCGATCGATTCGCGTATTCAGAACCGCAGCGGCACGGAAAAATGCTGTTCCAGCATCGCATCGCGATGATCGATCAGGATCGGATCGACCGGTTCGTCCAGTTCGCGTTCCATCGCTTCGCCCATCTGGCGGTAGGCGTCGGGCATGCGGCGCTGCATGACATCGACTTGTTCCCGCGTCAGAAAAACCGGTTCGGAGCTTTCTCCGGCCAATGCGCTTTCCCATGCCGCCATCTTGTAGAGCCTGAAATTGCAGCCGAAGCCATCTTCGCCGCAGATGCTGTTGGCGAGTCCGAACATGTCCGACCGCGCTGTTTCACTTGCAGGGATCAGCCGCAGCACGGGGCTGAGCCGCTCGGCCAGTAGCAGGATTGCGTCCCACCGCGCACGCGAACGTTCGTTGTCGAGCACCGCGACCGGTGCGGACTCTTGCCACGTCCATTCGCGCGGTTACCGGTCCTCGTTGGCGATCGCCTTCGCCTCAGGGGTTTAGG
>JBKJYX010000100.1:0-8402 GCA_046715575.1 Sphingomicrobium sp.
CGCTTACGCTGGGCGAGGGGCCGAATATCTTCAACTTCGCGCCGCTGAACTATTACCAGCGCCCGGACGAGCGGTACGTCGCCGGCGCCTTCGCCGATTATGAGATTACTCCGGCAATCAAGCCGTATCTCGAGTTCATGTTCATGGACGATCGCACGCTGGCGCAGATTGCGCCCTCGGGCAATTTCTTCAACACGACGTCGTTCAATTGCAACAACCCGCTGATGAGTCCGGCACAGCAGGCCATCATCTGCGCCCCTCCCAACCTGGTTGTCGGGTTCCTCGGCAACTTCCCGGTTGCCGCGGGTGCGCCATACAATAATCTCGGACCTCTCGGGGTCCCGCTGACCACACCACTGGTCTTCACCGATGCCTTCACCGGCCTACCCTACAACCGTGGGTTTGGCTTCCTCGCCCGCCGTAATACAGAAGGCGGACCGCGCATCGCCGACCTCAAGCATACCTCTTATCGCGGTGTGGTTGGATCGCGCGGCGACCTCACCAGCGCCTGGTCGTACGATGCGTTTTTCCAATACGGCAAGGTCAATTACTCGCAGGTCTACAAGAACGAGTTCTCGCAGGCTCGCCTGGTCCGGGCGCTCGACGTGGTCGATGATCCGCGCACGCCGCTCGTTGTCGACCCCATCTGCCGCTCGGTCCTCACCGGCGACGACCCGAACTGCGTTCCTTATGACGTATTCGGGGCAGCTCCATCGCAGGCGGCGATCAATTATTTGAATGTCAACGGCCTGATCACCGGCCAAACGTCCGAGCAGATCGCGAACGTGAACTTCACGGGCGCATTGGGCGAAATGGGCCTCCAGACACCTTGGTCCGATGAGGGCATTGGGGTGAACTTCGGTGCCGAATACCGCCGTGAATCGCTGCAGTTGGACCCCGACGCGCTGTTCCAGGCCGGGGATCTCACCGGCCAGGGCGCTCCGACGCTTCCGGTTGACGGCTGGTTCCGGGTGAAAGAGCTGTTCGCCGAAGCCCGCATCCCGATCATCCTGCATGGGCCGATTGATGAATTCTCCATCGGCGCCGGCTATCGCAAGTCCTGGTACGAGCTGAAAGGCGGACGCAAGTACGACACCGACACGTACAAGATCTCCGCGGAACTCGCGCCGATCAGGGATGTCCGCTTCCGCGGTTCGTACAACCGCGCGGTCCGGGCGCCGAACATCGCCGAGCTGTTCTCGCCGCAATTCGTCGGGCTGGACGGCAGCAAGGACCCTTGCGCCGGCATCGGGCCGATTGCCCTAACCCAGTACGGGTGTATCTACTCAGGCCTCCCTGCGGGCCAGGGCACGCCGGCCAACCCGGCAGGTCAATATAACGGCCTGCTCGGCGGCGTCCCGACCCTCGAGCCGGAGAAAGCGACGACCAAGACGCTTGGCGTCGTGCTCCAGCCGAGCTTCCTGCCGCGGTTCGCCGTGACGCTCGATTATTGGAACATCGACCTCAAGAATGCGATCCAGGGCTACGGCGCCGACGCCATCGTCACCGCCTGCATCAGCCAGTCGACGGCGACGTTCGTTTCGCCCGCCTGCGCGCTGATCAACCGCAGTCCGGCGGGGTCGCTTTGGCTGACGCCGGACGGCTTCGTCATCGATACGCCGAACAACAACGGTCGAATCCGGACCGACGGTTTCGATTTCAACGCGTCGTACAGCCGCCGTCTGGGCTTCATTGGCAATGTCTCGGCGAGCTTCAACGGAACTTACCTGCGTAAGTATAAGGTCGCTAACGGCCTTACCGAAGAATATAACTGCGCCGGCCTCTATGGTCCCGTGTGCAGCAGCTCGATCGTTGCGAGCTCGGCGCCGATCCCGAAGTGGCGGCACAAGGCTCGCATCGGCACGCAGCTGCCGTTCGGCCTCGGCGTGTCGCTCCAATGGCGCTACGTCGGCAAGGTCAAGGCGGAAACGCTGGAAGACAATGAGACCCTTGGCGGTGCTTTCAACTTCGATCCCACCCTTCACGTCAAGGCGCAGAACTACTTCGATCTGGCCGGCACTTTCACGCTGCTGGATCGAGTCAACCTGCGCGCCGGTGTGAACAACCTGTTCGACAACGATCCGCCGCTGGTCACGTCGGGCAACGCCGGCCGTGAGGGCTCCAACCTCTGCCCGACCGGGCCGTGCAACGGCAATACCTATCCGGGCACGTGGGATGCGCTGGGCAGGCTGTTCTGGGCGGGCGTGACCATCGACTTCACGCCGAAGCGGTCGGCTCCGCTGCCGCCGCCTCCGCCACCGCCACCACCGCCACCACCTGCGCCGCCTCCTGCGACGCAGACCTGCGCGGATGGATCGGTGATTCTGGCTACGGACGTGTGCCCATTGCCACCGCCGCCGCCGCCGCCGCCGGCACCGGAGCCGGAGCGTGGCTAGGGCGAATAGTCGCTGAACATTGGGGTGGCGGATCGGAAGGTCCGCCGCCCTTTTTCTTCCTCTCGAGTCGCGCCTGTGTGAGGCTGTCACTCGCGTGCGATTGCGCTAGACAGGCGCGATGACTGCCGCGTCTGTTCTTGATGACCAGACCGCCGCCGCAATCCGGCAGGCGCTGTCTTTGGCTGCTGGCGGACGCCTTGCCGACGCCTGCGCCATCGGGGAGCAGGCGCTAAATGGCGGCGGCGATGCTGCGGCGCTTCACGCCATGCTGGGAATGCTACGGTCCCGCTCGGGCGATCTCGAAGCCGCCATTCGGCATCTGACCGCGGCTCACAAGGAGCGGCCCCGCGACGTGGTCATCGCCAACAATTTGGCAAGCGCACTGGCGCAGTTGGGACGAAATCGCGAGGCGCTCGAAGTTGCGTCGGACGAGCTCGCGCAAACCGATCCGAGCCTGCAATTGCTTCGAGTGCGTGGCTTCCTGGCCCAATCACTGGAGGAATTTGAGACGGCGGCGGAAGCATATGAGCGGGTTGTCGCCGCGGCGCCCGAGGATTGGGAGAGCTGGAACAACCTGGGCAATGCACGCCGCGGGCTCGAGAGCCATGAAGGCGCGGTCGAGGCCCTGCGCCACGCCGTCGAGCTGAACCCTCAATCGCCGCCCGTGCGGCTTAATTACGCAACCGCGCTCGAATATGCTGGAAATGTTGACGAGGCGGAGCGCGAATACCGCCGGATGGCGGCCGATTTCCCCGACGATGCGAAGTCGTTGCGCGAGCTGTTTGTCATGCTCAAGGGACAGTATCGGGACGACGATGCGCTCGAAGCCATCGAAGAGGCCGTCCAACGCGCTCCAGACGACCTCGAGCTGGTGCTTGGGCTCGCCAGTCACCGCCTCACTCGGCACCGCCATGCCGCCGCGGAAGAGGCGTATCGGCGCGCGATCGCGATCGATCCGGGCAATACGCTCGGCTATCTCGGTGTCGCGACGGTGCTGGACCAGACCAACCGCACCGATGAGCTCGCCGCGTTGGTCGAGGAGGCGGAAGGCGCGCAGGTCGCGCCCGAGGGGTTGAGTTTCGTCCGCGCTTTCGACCATCGCCGGGCAAAGCGCTACGCCGAGGGTCTCGAGGCTCTCAGCCACGTCCCCGACGAACTCGAAACGGCACGCCGGCAGCAATTGCTTGGCCAGCTACTCGAAGGTGCCGGCCGGTACGATGAAGCATTCACCGCATTCGAGCAGATGAATGCGATCACCCGCGCGGATCCGTCAGAACCGGAACAACGGTCGGTGGCCTTTCGGCAGATGCTCCGTGATCAACGCGAGTCCCTGACCCCGGAATGGGTCAGCTCGTGGCGAGCCGCGGTGATCGACAAGCGCCCGTCACCGGCGTTTCTCGTCGGATTTCCGCGCTCCGGAACGACGCTTCTCGACACGATTTTGATGAGCCATCCAGGCACCGAGGTGCTCGAGGAAGAGCCGACACTCATGCGTGCGACCGAAGCATTGGGGGGCTTTGGGTCCATCGCGGACGCGTCCGACGAGCAAATCAGGAATGCGCGGGACGCATATTTCGAAACGGCGCGGACTCTAACTCCGCTCCATCCGGATAAGCTGCTGATCGACAAGAATCCCCTGGCGATGAACCAGCTCCCGGTATTCCACAGGCTGTTCCCCGACGCCAAGATCATCGTCGCGTTGCGCCATCCGTGCGACGTCGTCCTTTCCTGTTTCGTCACCAATTTCAAACCGAACAATGCGATGGTGAACTTCCTGTCGCTCGAGACGACTGCGGAGCTCTACGACCTCAGCTTCGGCTATCTTGAACAGGCACGCGAGCTGTTCAAGCCGGCGGTCCACACCACCGTGTACGAGAATATAGTCGCCGATCGCGATCGCGAGCTTCGCCCGCTGTTCGAATTTCTGGGCTTGGCATGGGACGAGCGCGTGCTGGATCACCAGTCCACCGCCCGGAGCCGAGGCCACATCAAGACCGCGAGCTATGCCCAGGTCGTCGAGCCAATCTACACCCGTTCCGCCGGACGGTGGCGGAACTACCGCAAGCACCTCGAACCGATTCTTCCGAGGTTGCAACCGTGGATCGAAAAATTCGGCTACGACCTTCAATGACCGGCAATTCAGCCGACTTGCTCGCCAATGCTGATCGCGCGGCCGCGTCCGGCGACCTGGCAGAGGCGCAAAAATTGCTGAAACAGGCGGCCGCCAGCGCACCTGAGGATGTGCAGCTGCTGTTGAAGCTGGCGGCGGTCAGCAAGGCGGCGGGTCAGCCTCGCGCGGCGCTGGCGGCCGTGCACCAGGCGCTCACCCAATCTCCGTTGGACTTTGTCGCGCTGGTCCTGCGCGCGACTCTTCTCGATGCGCTTGGCGATGCGGAGGCTGGCGAGGCGTGGAGCAATGCGCTTGCGCAACGGCCGGCCGGGGAGCTGCCACCGCCGCTCGCCGCCGCGGTTGCGCAAGGAGAGAATCGGCGCGACGCCTGGCTCAGCGCGCGCGAAGCGAAAATGAAGGCCCAAATGGCCGCTGTAGAGGAGAAGGCGGAGGCCGAAGAGCGCGACCGGATCACGCGCTTCCGATCCAACGTCTTGCGCCGGACCCGCCCGTATCACAGCGAGCCGACCCATTTTCATTTCCCCGGGCTCGTCGAACGGGAGTTTCACCCTCGCCGGTTGTTTCCCTGGCTCGACAAGCTGGAAGCGGCGACCGATGAAATCGCCGCCGAATTCAAGGCGGTGATGGCGGCCGAGCGGACGGAGCTGGTGCCGTACATTCAATATGCTGACCATCAGCCGCTCGCCCAATGGCGGCCGCTCAACAAAAGCAGCGACTGGACCGCCATTCATTTGCTGCAGAACGGCCGCAAGATTGATGCGAACGCCGAGCATTGTCCGCGCACGCTGGCGCTGCTTGACAGCGTCGGCCAGCCGGCCGTCCGCGGCGCGGGTCCGAACGCCATGTTCTCGCTGCTCGCACCGAACACCGCCATCCCGCGGCATGTCGGCGTCAACAACACGCGCCTGGTCTGTCATCTGCCGTTGATCGTGCCCGACGGCTGCTGGTTCCGGGTTGGTGCCGAGACCCGGTTTTGGCGCCCCGGCGAGGCGTTCGTGTTCGACGACACCATCGAACATGAAGCGTTGAATCCCACCGATCAGCTCCGGGTCGTGTTCATCTTCGACATCTGGCATCCCGATCTCAGCCAAATCGAACGCGCGGCGGTCACCGCGCTCATCGAGTCGGAAGAAAGCTCGGGGGCCGCTCAGTAAGCGTTTGCGCTGGCCCGTTCGCAGATGCGGAAAGTCGGACCGTCGCTTTCGACGTTGCACGCCCGCGGTGACGAGGCGTAAGTTGCTGGCAACAGGCTCGAACGGCTGGAAACGACCGGTCCATCGATAGGAGGCAGCAGTGACAGCAAGCTTGGCGCGCGGCGGGGCATTCCTCGTGGCAATCTTGATCAGCGTTCCGGCAATCGCACAAACGACCCGTCCGGCAAGTCCGCCTGCAAGCCCAAAGGCGCTCGACCCCAATGAGGTGATTTGCGAAAAGCAGGAAGTCATCGGGAGCCGGCTCGCGACCAGGCGCGTTTGTCATACTCGTGCTCAGTGGGCGGACCTGCGGCTGCAGGACAGGCAATGGATTGAGGATACTCAGACCAAGCGCGGCATGAAGGGCGAGTAAGGTCTAAACCACGGTCAGCTTGAGCTCGCCGTCGCCCTCCTCGACACGGACCGTGGCGCCGTCGGGAATCTCCCCTGCGAGGATCTTGTCGGCGAGCGGATCCTGGAGGTGCCTTTGCACCGCGCGCTTCAGGGGCCGCGCGCCGTACACCGGGTCGTAGCCGACACGACCGAGCCAGGCGCTTGCGCCGTCGGTCAGCTCGAGCTTGATCTTCCGATCGTCGAGCAGCTGTTGGAGCCGCGCCACCTGGATGTCGACGATCGGGCCCATGTGCCCCGCCGACAAGCGGTGGAACAGGATGATCTCGTCGAGCCGGTTCAAAAACTCCGGCCGGAAATGGCTGCGGACCACGTCCATCACCTGCGTCTCGACCTTCTCGACCGCCTCATTCTCGCCGAGCGAGGCGAGATACTGGCTGCCGAGGTTCGAGGTCAGGATGATGATAGTGTTGGTGAAATCGACCGTCCGGCCCTGGCCGTCGGTCAACCGGCCGTCATCGAGCACTTGCAATAGTACGTTGAACACGTCGCCGTGGGCCTTTTCGACCTCGTCGAACAGCACCACCTGGTACGGCCGCCGCCGAACCGCTTCGGTCAGGACGCCGCCTTCCTCATAACCGACATAGCCCGGCGGAGCGCCGATCAGCCGGGCGACCGCGTGCTTTTCCATGAACTCCGACATGTCGATGCGGACCATCGCGTGCTGATCGTCGAACAGGAATTCGGCCAAGGCTTTCGTCAGCTCGGTCTTGCCGACGCCGGTCGGGCCGAGGAACAGGAATGAGCCCAGCGGCCGGTTCGGGTCCTGCAGGCCGGCGCGGGCGCGCCGCACGGCCGACGAGACGGCCTTCACCGCTTCCTCCTGGCCGATCACGCGGGCGCCGATCACGGCTTCCATCTGCTTCAACTTCTCGCGCTCGCCCTCCATCATCCGTTCGACCGGAATCCCGGTCCAGCGACTCACCACCGCGGCGATGTCCTGTTCGGTCACTTCCTCGCGCAGCATGGCGCCGTGGGTTGCGGCCTGCGCTTCCGAAAGCTGCTTTTCGAGCTCGGGAATGCGCCCGTACTGTAGCTCGCCGGCGCGGGCCAGATCGCCGCCCCTCTGAGCCTGCTCCAGCTCGAGCCTCGCTGCATCGAGCTGCTCCTTGATCTTCGCCTCGCCGGCGATCTTGTACTTCTCGGCCTGCCAACGCTGGGTGATCTCGGCCGATTGCTGCTCGAGGTTGGCAAGCTCGGCCTCGAGCTTTGCCAGCCGATCCTTGCTCGCCTTGTCGGGCTCCTTCTTCAGCGCCTCGCGCTCGATCTTCAGCTGGATAATCCGCCGGTCGAGGTTCTCGATTTCCTCGGGCTTGGATTCGACCTCCATGCGCAACCGGCTGGCGGCTTCGTCCATCAGGTCGATCGCTTTGTCGGGCAGGAAGCGGTCGGCGATGTAGCGCGCGGACAAGGTCGCCGCGGCGACGATCGACGCATCAGTGATGCGAACGCCGTGGTGAAGCTCGTACTTCTCCTTGAGGCCACGCAGGATCGAAATAGTGTCGGGTACGGTCGGTTCGCCGATAAACACCGGTTGGAACCGCCGCTCCAAGGCCGCGTCCTTTTCAACGTGCTTGCGATATTCGTCGAGGGTGGTGGCGCCGATGCAATGCAGCTCACCGCGTGACAGCGCGGGCTTGAGCAAGTTCGACGCGTCCATTGCGCCTTCGCCTTTCCCGGCACCGACCAGGGTGTGCATTTCGTCGATGAACAGGATGATCTCGCCGGCCGCCTGCTTGACCTCGTCGAGCACGCCCTTCAGCCGCTCCTCGAACTCGCCGCGATATTTCGCCCCGGCGATCAGCGAACCCATGTCGAGGCTGAGCAGCCGCCGGTCCTTGATGCCGTCGGGGACGTCGCCGTTGGCGATCCGCAGGGCGAGGCCCTCGGCGATCGCGGTCTTGCCGACGCCGGGCTCGCCGATCAGCACCGGATTGTTCTTGGTCCGCCGCGCCAGCACCTGGATGGTGCGGCGGATTTCCTCGTCGCGGCCGATCACCGGGTCGAGCTTGCCATCGCGCGCGGCTTGGGTGAGGTCTCGCGAGAATTTCTTCAACGCGTCGTAGCGGTCCTCGGACGATTGAGTGTCGGCGGTGCGGCCGCCGCGCAATTTCTCGATCGCCGCATTCAACCCCTGCGCATCCACCCCCGCCGTCGCCAGTGCCTTGCCGACGTCGCTAGTCTTGGCCAGCGCCATCGCCAGCAGAATCCGCTCGACCGTGACGTAGCTGTCGCCGGATTTCTTCGCGACTTGCTCGGCCTGGTCGAGGA
>JBKJYX010000101.1:0-3066 GCA_046715575.1 Sphingomicrobium sp.
TCTCCAAGCTGCGCTAAGCGGCGAGCCGCTAAGCTGCGCTATCCCCCCCGCGATGGGGGGAGGAGCTGGCGCCGACGCACACTCACGCCGCCGCCTCCGCATAGCCTTCGCGCTCAAGCTCGTGGGCGAGCTCGGCGCCGCCGCTGCGGACGATCTTGCCGCGCGCCCGCACGTGCACTTTGTCGGGCTTCACGTAATCGAGCAGGCGCTGATAGTGCGTAATGAGCAGCACCGCCTTGTCGGGCGCGCGCATGATACGATTGATGCCCGCGCCGACCGAGCGCAGCGCGTCGATGTCGAGGCCGCTATCGGTCTCGTCGAGGATCGCCAGCCTGGGGTTCATGATCCCCATCTGGACCATCTCGGCGCGCTTCTTCTCGCCGCCGGAAAAGCCGACATTGACCGGCCGCTTGAGCATCTCGGCGTCCATGCCGAGCGCCGCCGCCTGCGCCTTGGCCAGGCGGATGAACTCGGCCCCCGAAAGCTCCGCCTCGCCGCGCGCGCGCCGCTGCGCATTCAGACTCTCGCGCAGGAATTGCAGCATCGACACGCCGGGGATTTCGACCGGATACTGGAACCCCAAAAACATCCCCGCCGCGGCACGCTCGTGAGGTTGCATGGCGAGCAGGTCGATTGCCTTATCCTCGTCATTCCCGCGTAAGCGGGAACCCAGTTTTTCTGTTTGCGCTGGGTCCCCGCTTTCGCGGGGATGACGACCAGGAGTAAACGTCACCAACCCCTCCGTCACCTCATACCCCGGCCGTCCGGCGAGCACATACGCCAGCGTCGACTTGCCCGACCCGTTCGGCCCCATGATCGCGTGCACCTCGCCCGCCGGCACGGCGAGGCTGACGCCGTTCAGGATCGGCTTGCCCGCGACGGTCGCGTGGAGGTTGGTGATCTCAAGCATGGATAAGGGAGCTACCGTTCCAAACGAAAATTAGTTCGCGGTCAGGTTGTGGATCGCTCTTTACTCTGAAGAACCATCCTTCTTCCGCATTCACGCGCTCATCAGAGTCCACTTCGATGTACAATTTGAAGGCAGGATCCAGCCGCACAACGTTCGCTATCAGCCCAACCCATGACACAGCCGCATCTTTAGCACCGGAGTTTATGAAGTTCCGTAGGTCTTCCTCGCTTGGAATCCCGATAATTAGGCGCCACGAAAAGCTATCTCCGGACGACCACCAGAGCCGGTATCCGTGCTCAGCTACGGCCGTTTCCAGAACCTCGATGAGAACAGCATTCGCCGCTTCGATGCGATCCCACTCATCGTTATCTGGACCAACTAGGTCGAGGTTTAGGTAAGGCTTCATCACCCCACACTCCCCTCTAGACTAATCCCCAGCAGCTTCTGCGCCTCGACCGCGAACTCCATCGGCAATTGCTTCAGCACCTCTCGCGCAAAGCCGTTGACGATCAGCGCGACCGCGCTTTCCGCGTCCAGCCCGCGCGACATCGCGTAGAACAATTGGTCCTCGCTGATCTTCGACGTGGTCGCTTCATGCTCGATCTGCGCGGTCGGGTTCTTGACCTCGATGTAGGGCACGGTGTGCGCGCCGCATTGATCGCCGAGCAGCAGCGAGTCGCACTGCGTGAAATTGCGCACATTCTCCGCGTTCGGCAGCACCCGCACCAGCCCGCGATAGGTGTTGTCGCTGCGGCCCGCGCTGATGCCTTTCGACACGATGGTCGAGCGGGTGTTGGCGCCGATGTGAATCATCTTGGTGCCGGTGTCGGCCTGCTGGCGGTTGTTGGTCAGCGCGACCGAATAGAATTCGCCGACGCTGCCTTCGCCCTTCAAAATGCAGCTCGGATATTTCCAGGTGATCGCGCTTCCGGTCTCGACCTGGGTCCAGCTGACCTTCGATCGCGCGCCCGAGCACAGCGCCCGCTTGGTGACGAAGTTGAGGATCCCACCCTTGCCCTCGGCATCCCCGGGATACCAGTTCTGGACGGTCGAGTATTTCACCTCCGCGTCCTCGTGCGCGAAGATTTCGACCACCGCCGCGTGGAGCTGGTTCTCGTCGCGCATCGGGGCGGTGCAGCCCTCGAGATAGGACACGTAGCTGCCCTTGTCGGCGACGATCAAAGTCCGCTCGAACTGGCCGGTGTTTTCGGCATTGATGCGGAAATAGGTCGATAGCTCCATCGGGCAGCGGACGCCCTCGGGGACATAGACGAAGGTGCCGTCGGAAAAGACCGCGCTATTGAGGCAGGCGAAATAATTGTCGCGCTGGGGGACCACGGACCCGAGATACCTACGGATCAGTTCGGGGTGCTCCCGAATGGCTTCGGAAATGCTGAGGAAGATCACGCCCGCGCGCTTCAACTCCTCGCGGAAGGTCGTCGCGACCGAGACGCTGTCGAACACCGCGTCGACCGCGACCTTGCGCGCCCCCTCAACCCCGGCGAGCACCTTTTGCTCCTCGATCGGGATGCCGAGCTTTTCGTAGACGCGGCGAATTTCGGGGTCGAGCTCGTCGAGGCTGCCGAGCTTGGGCCGGGCCTTGGGCTCGGCGTAATAATAAGCGTCCTGGTAGTCGATCACCGGCAGGTCGAGCTTGGCCCAGCTGACTTCTTCCATGGTCAGCCACGCGCGATAGCCCTTGAGGCGCCACTCGAGCATCCACTCGGGCTCGCCCTTCTTGGCCGAGATGAAGCGGACGGTGTCCTCGCTCAGGCCCTTGGGCGCGAACTCCTGCTCGACGTCCGAGGTGAAGCCCCACTCGTAGGTGGCGAGCTTGTCGGCCGCCTCATGCGCCTCGCGGTTGCGGAGGGTGTCGGTCATGGCGCCGACCTCACCCCAACACCGTTCGGGCTGAGCTTGTCGAAGCCCTGTCTTTCTTGTTCCGTGTGAGAAGTGAAGGACAGCCCTTCGACAGGCTCAGGGCGAACGGAGTTTGGATATTGCGCCAGGCTCTGGAGGCTGACCGCACCCAATGCGCCGCGCACCGCATTGCTGACGATGCCCATGTGCGGCTTGACCCGGCAGTTTGCGTCAAGCGCGCATTCCGACGGGCCATCGCTGCCGCTGCACATGGTCATCGCGATCGGCCCTTCGAC
>JBKJYX010000102.1:0-9545 GCA_046715575.1 Sphingomicrobium sp.
CCCTTCATCCTCGTCGTTTCCCGCGGCCCCAACGGTGACCAGCTTGGGCGCGAGCAGTCCCTCTACAGCGGCGACGAACTTCACCACAGAGATCGGCTTTGAGACGTAGGATTGCGCCCCGGCGCCACGGATCCGCTCTTCGTCGCCCGGGGCGGCATAAGCGGTGACCGCCATGATCGGCACCCTGCCCAGCTCCTTGTCCTTGCGAAGCAGGCGAATCAGTTCCAGCCCGCTGACGTGGGGCAACTGGATGTCGGTGATTACCAGGTCGGGGCCGAAGCTCCGCGCCGCGTCCAGCGCCAGCCGGCTGTCGGTCACCGCTTGCGGCTCGTGGCCGTGCGCGGCGAGCAGGTCGCAGAACAGCTTGATGTTGAGGGCATTGTCCTCGACGATCAGGATCTTGGCCAAACTACCTCCCCAGTCGCCGTTGCCCACCGATGGCGTGCCCATGGACCGTAGGCCATGAAGGACGCCACGACAAATGACCCCATGGCGCTGGCGCTGTGCGCGCTCGCCGCGACTTTGGCCGATCAACGGCTCGCGGAACGCTTTCTATCCCTGAGCGGTATCGACCCTCCCGAATTGAGACAACGCGCCGCCGACCCCGCCTTGCTCGTGGCGCTCCTGCAGTTCCTCGAAGCGCACGAGCCGGACCTTGTCGCCGTTGCGCAGGAAATCGGGGTCAAGCCGGAAATGCTGGTCGTCGCCCGGCGCGAGCTCGAGCCATGAGCCGGCCGCTCCTGATCACCGACTGCGACGAGGTGCTGCTGCACATGGTCGCGCATTTCGCCGCGTGGCTGGACGAGGAGCACCAGGTCCATTTCGACCTGGAAAGCGGCCAGTTCGCCGAGGCGCTGACCGACCGCACCGGTGAAATCGTGCCGATCGACCAGGTGTGGCCGCTGCTCGAGGGTTTCTTTCGCGGCCAGATGCACCGCCAGACACTGGTCCCGGGAGCGCTCGAGGCTCTGCAGAGGATCGGTGAGGCCGCCGACATCGTCATCCTGACCAATCTCGGCGACGAGGCGCACGCCTGGCGGGTCGAGCAGCTGGCCGGGCACGGCATTCGCCATGAAATCGTCTGCAACCAGGGTGGCAAGGGCCGTCCGGTCAAGGAGATCGTCGAGCGGTACGGACCGGCGACGACGGTGTTCGTCGACGATCTTGCGGGTCATCACGCGTCGGTGGCCAAACATGTCCCTGAAGTCTGGCGGCTGCACATGGTGGCCGAGCCGCGGCTCGCGTCGGCGGTGCCGGCGGCGCCCGACGCGCACGCGCGGATCGACGAGTGGCCGGCTGCATGTCAGTGGATCCTGGATCGTTTTAGAGAGGGGCGATTCGAGGGAAAATCATGACCAGGACCATCCTCATCACCGGCGCGACGGCGGGCATCGGCGCGGCCTCGGCGCGGCGCTTTGCGGCCGGCGGCTGGCGAGTCATCGCGACCGGCCGCCGCGGCGATCGGCTGCGGGCCCTTGCCGATGAACTTGGCGACGCGTGCCTGCCGCTCGAGCTCGACGTCCGTGATCTCGACGCCGCGGCGATGTTGGCCCAGCTGTCGCCGCCATGGGGCGAGATCGACCTGCTGCTCAACAATGCCGGGCTCGCCCCGCCGATGGAGCCACTGCAGGATGCCGAGCTCGAGCCGCTGGTCAATGCCGTCCAGACCAACATCACCGGCTTGGTCGCCTTGACCCGCGCGCTGCTGCCCAAACTGATTGAGCGCCAGGGCGCGGTGATCAACCTGTCGTCGGTCGCCGCGACTTATCCCTACCGCGGTGGTGCGGTCTACGGCGCCAGCAAGGCGTTCGTCCGCCAATTCTCGCTCGACCTCCGATGCGACCTCGCCGGCACCGGGGTGCGGGTCACGGCGATCGATCCGGGCATGGCCGAGACCGAGTTCACTTTGGTCCGCACCGGCGGCGACCAGGCGGCGTCCGACCAGCTCTACGCCAACATGGACCCGATGACCGCCGAAGACCTCGCCGAGACCATTTGGTGGATCGCCACTTTGCCGCCGCACCTCAACATCAACGCCATCGAACTGATGCCCGTCAGCCAGGCCTTCGCCGGCTTCACCGTGACCCGCGAGGCTTGACCGAACCGGGGCATCGGTGTTGAGGGCGCAGCCATGAGCATTGACCAGCGCCTCGCCGAACTCGGCATCACCCTTCCGCAACCGGCAGCGCCCGTCGCCGCCTATGTCCCGGTGGTCATCGCCAACGGGTTCGCCTTCGTCTCGGGCCAGGTGTGCCTCGACGAGAATGGCCAGATGATCGTCGGCAAATTGGGCGAAGACACTGACATCGTCGGCGGCCAGAAAGCGGCGCGCGCGTGCGGGCTGATGATCCTCGCTCAATTGAAGGCGGCGCTGGGCTCGCTCGATCGGGTCGAGCGGGTCGTGAAACTGGGCGTGTTCGTCAACTGCACGCCCGACTTCAAGGACCAGCCCAAGGTCGGCAATGGCGCCAGCGAGCTGATGCAGGACGTGTTCGGCGAGGCCGGGCGCCATGCCCGGGCGGCGGTCGGAGCGCCGGCGCTGCCGATGGGCGTGGCTGTCGAGGTCGATGCGGTCGTCGCGATCAAAGCCTGACCCTCTCGATCCCGGCCCAGCGGGGTTCGCACACCGCGGCCTGCACTATGGCGCCGGTTTCCCCGAAAACAGCCTGCTTGCCGTCGCCGCCGCCCTCGAGATCGGGGCCGGCATCGAATGCGACCTGAGGCTGACCGCAGACGATCGGATCCTCGTTTTCCACGATGCCGACGCCTGGCGGATATGCGCGAGCCCACTGCGAATCGGCGCATCGACCCACGCTCAGCTTGGCCGGCTTCGAGTGGGAGAGGGGCCAATCCCGACGCTTCGCAGCTTGCTGGGCCTGGTCGCCGGCCGCGTCCCGCTGCTGCTCGAGGTCAAGGTCGACGGCGATCTCTGGCGCTGGATCCCGGCCCTTCGCCGGGATCTTGACGGTTACGGCGGGCGATATGGCGTGATGAGCTTCGATGCGCGCCTGCCGCGTCTCCTCAAGACCAATTTGCCGGCTGTCCGCCGGGGGCTCGTGGTTCGGCATTCCTTATCACCTCTAAAGCGTTGGCTGGCGTTGCGGCTGGCCTTGCCCGATTTCCTCGCTGTCGATCGGGCGGCGCTGGGCGAAATCTGGGTTGAAAATGTCAGGCGGCGCATGCCGATCTACAGCTGGGCAATCGACTCCGCCGAGCAGCGGCGGACAGCATCGGTTCACGCCGATGCCCTCATTTGGGAAGCCGATGGCCGACCGTGAAATCGAGCTGATCGCGCGCCTCGCTCCGGGGGTCGCGGCCATCGATGCGGCCGCCTGGGACCGGCTCGCCGGGAGCGACCCGTTCCTCAGCCACGCGTTCCTGAGCGCCCTCGAAGTTTCGGGTAGCGTCGGGCCCGGCACCGGCTGGTCGGCGGCCCCGATCATGATCGAGGATGAGACGGGCGCGCTGGCCGCCGCCGCTCCGGCCTATCTCAAGTCCCACAGCCAGGGCGAATATGTGTTCGATCACGGCTGGGCCGACGCATATAAGCACGCCGGCGGGCAATATTATCACAAGCTCCAGATCGCGGTGCCGTTTACGCCGGTGCCGGGACGGCGGCTGCTCGGGCATTTCCCGCAGCAGTTGCTGGCCGCGGCCGAGGCGGTAACCGTCCAGAACGGCCTGTCCTCGGCCCACATCACGTTCATTGACGACGCGGGAGCGTCCGAGTGCGAACGGCGCGGCTGGTTGATCCGCGACGGCATCCAATATCATTGGCTCAACCGCGGCTATGGCGACTTCGACGACTTCCTCGCCGCGCTGACCAGCCGCAAGCGCAAGGCGATTCGCAGGGAGCGTGCCGCGGCCCGCGAAGGCCTCGAATTCACCGCGCTCACCGGCAGCGCCATCGGCACCGCCGAGAGGGACGCGATGTGGGCTTTCTACCAGGACACCGGCAGCCGCAAATGGGGCCGGCCCTACCTCACGCGCGCGTTCTTCGACCGCATCGGCGAGACCATGAGCGAGCGGTTGCTGCTGTTTCTTGCTTCCCGTGACGGCAATCCCATCGCCGGGGCACTCAACTTCATCGGTCCGGATACGCTCTACGGACGCTACTGGGGCACCATCGAGGACGTCCCGTTCCTCCATTTCGAGCTCGCTTATTATCAGGCGATGGAGTGGGCGATCGAACATGGCCTGTCATCGGTCCAGGCGGGCGCCCAAGGCGAGCATAAACTGGCGCGGGGCTACGAGCCGGTGATCTCGCGCTCGGCCCATTTCCTCGCCGATCCCGGCCTCAGCCGCGCGGTCGCGACCTATCTCGACGGCGAGCGGCCGGCGATCGCGGCCGAGGCGGAGTGGGAGCGTGCCGCGCTTCCCTACCGCTCTTCTTCATCCGGATAGACGGCCACGCGGCGGCCCTTGGCGTCGGCAACGCCGCGATACATTGCCGGCGTCGTGAAGCCCCAGGCCACCTCACCCGAGGGCGCGATGGCGATCATTCCGCCCTTGCCGCCGAGCTCCTTGATGTCGGCGAGGACGGCGTCGAGCGCCTGCTGCAGCGGTTCACCGCCGATCCGCACCCGCGACGCGACTTCGTGGGCGGCGACCGCGCGAATGAAATATTCTCCCGAGCCGGTCGCCGATACCGCGGCGGCGCGATCGTCGGCATAGGTTCCGGCGCCGATCAACGGTGAATCGCCGATCCTTCCCCAGCGCTTGGCGGTCAGGCCGCCGGTCGAGGTCGCCGCCGCGACGTGGCCATTCACGTCGACCGCGACCGCGCCGATGGTGCCGTATTTCATCTTGTCGTCGAAGCCGCCGCCGGCGAGCAGCTCGTCGAGCTGGCGCCGCCGTTCTGGAATCTCGAACCAACTATTCTCGACCTGCTCGAAACCGGCCTGGCGCGCGAACCGGTCGGCGTCCTCGCCCGAAAGAAGGACGTGCGGGCCGTGCTCCAGCAGGTGCCGCGCAAGGCTGATCGGGGCCCGCGTCGTGCGCACCCCCGCGACCGCTCCGGCGCGGCGGGTTTGTCCGTCCATCAACGCCGCGTCGAGCTCGATGTGGCCGTCGTGGGCGAGCACGCTGCCCCGGCCGGCGTTGAAGCAAGGGTTCTCCTCGAGCAGCCGCGCCGCGGCTTCGACCGCATCTAGCGCGGTTCCTTCTTTGCCAAGGATATTCCCGCCGGCGGCGAGCGCCTCGTCCAGCCCGGCCAGCGCGCTCGACTCCTTCTCGCGGTCCATGTCGGCGACCCCCATCGCGCCCGCGCCGCCGTGGATCACCAACCGCCAATTGCCTGTCATGGCCGGGCCATAGCCGCACCCATGCATTGATTCCAGTTGACTCGCGGTTGGGTGATATTACTATGATATCAAATTAAAGGGAGGATGATGTGGCAAAGGGTGACGTAATTGCATTGACGTCGAGCCGCGAGCGGCCGGCGTCGACCATGAGTGGCTATGTGATGCTGCTGTTGCTGCTGCTGACCATCGCGGTGACGATTTGGGGGATCGCGAGGCTCATTGGCGACAATTTAAGCGCGCCGACGCTGCTGGCGGCGATCGGCGCACCCATCCTGATGATATTGGTGATGAGCGGCTTCTACATGCTGCAGCCCAACCAGGCGGTCGCGATCACCTTGTTCGGCGATTATCGCGGCACCGATCGAAACAACGGCCTGCGCTGGACCTGGCCGTGGATGGGCAAGAAGAATGTCTCGGTCCGCGCCAACAACTTCATTTCCGACCGCATCAAGGTCAACGACTTGCGCGGCAACCCGATCGAGATGGCGGCGCAGATCGTCTGGCGGGTGGTCGACAATGCCCAGGCTCTGTTCGACGTCGACGATTACCACGCCTTCGTCCGCGTCCAGGTCGAGGCGGCGATCCGCACCATCGGCTCGCGCTATCCGTATGACGATTTCGAGCACCTCGAGATCACGCTGCGCGGCAATCACGACGAGGTCGGTGTCGAGCTTCGCAAAGAGCTCCAGGCGCGGCTCGCAGTGGCTGGGATCACGGTCGACGAATGCGGCTTCACCCACCTCGCATACGCGCAGGAGATTGCCGGCGCGATGCTCCGCCGCCAGCAGGCGCAGGCGGTGGTCGCGGCGCGCAAGACCCTGGTCGAGGGCGCCGTCGGAATGGTCGAGATGGCGCTCGCGCTGCTCAGTGAGAAGAACGTCGTCGAACTGGATGACGAGCGCCGCGCGGCGATGGTGTCGAACCTGATGGTCGTGCTGTGCAGCGAGCGCGACACCCAGCCGGTGGTGAACGCCGGAACGCTGTACCAGTAGGTCGATGGCGGCCGGCGGCGATCGCAAAGTCTATCCGCTCAGGATGGACACGGCCCTGTGGAGCGCCGTCGAACGCTGTGCCGCCGCCGACCTTCGCAGCCTCAACGCCGAGGTCGAATGCCTGTTGCGCGAGGCATTGAAAGCGCGCGGCGTGAAGTTGAAGGCATCCGTACCAAGGAAGCGCGGGCGTCCGCCGAAGGGCAAATAGCCACGCGCGCCGCCTTTGCCTGCGAGGCCCAAGCGCCTATATCGCGCGCATGTCCTCCATCCGTCCCTGGCGCGATATCGTGCGGCGCAAATCGCGCCAGATCATGGTCGGCAACGTCGCCGTCGGTGGCGATGCGCCGGTCACGGTGCAGACGATGACGAACACCCCGACATCGGACGCCAAGGCGACGATCGACCAGATCCGCCGCTGCGAGGAAGCCGGCGCCGACATCATCCGCGTGTCCTGCCCGGACGTCGAAAGCACTGCCGCACTCAAGGAGATTGTCCGCGCCGCCAACGTCCCGATCGTCGCCGACATCCACTTCCACTACAAGCGCGCGCTGGAGGCCGCCGACGCCGGCGCTGCCTGCCTGCGCATCAACCCCGGCAACATCGGCTCGGAGCAAAGGGTCAAGGAAGTCATCGCCGCCGCCCGCGCCAACGGCTGCGCGATCCGCATCGGGGTCAACGCCGGCAGCCTCGAAAAAGACCTGCTCGAGAAATACGCCGAGCCCTGTCCCGAGGCGCTGGTCGAAAGCGCGATGGACCATATCCGCATCCTCGAAGACCACGGCTTCCGCGACTATAAGGTCGCGGTGAAGGCGTCCGACCTGTTCCTCGCCGTCGCCGCCTATCAGCAGCTCGCCGACCAGGTCGATTGCCCGCTGCACCTCGGCATCACCGAAGCCGGCGGGCTGATCGGCGGCACCGTCAAATCGGCGATCGGCATGGGCGCCCTGCTGTGGGCCGGGATCGGCGACACCATCCGCGTCTCGCTGTCGGCCGAGCCCGAGGAGGAAGTCCGCGTCGGCTACGAGCTGTTGAAAAGCCTCGGCATCCGCAACCGCGGAGTCCGCGTCGTCTCCTGCCCAAGCTGCGCGCGTCAGGGCTTCGACGTCATCCGCACCGTCGAGGCATTGGAAGAGCGGCTGCAGCACATCCGCACGCCGATGTCGCTGTCGGTGCTTGGCTGCGTGGTCAACGGCCCCGGCGAAGCACGCGAGACCGACATCGGCATCACCGGCGGCGGCAATGGCACCCACATGGTCTATTTGTCGGGCGTCACCGACCACCACATCCGCGACGAGGCGATGATCGACCACATCGTCCAATTGGTCGAAGCCAAGGCGGCGGAAATCGAGGCCGCGGCGGCTGATCAGGAAGTCGCGGCTTGAGAAGCCCTGCTTCGTTTCTTGCGCTGGTTTTTCTTGCGTCCTGTGCCACCCAGGCCCCGGTCTCGACGACGGTCGGCTGCGCTTCGTCGGCGGATGCAAATCGTGAACTGGTGAGCGCTTTCTACACCCAGGCCTTGGTCCAGAAGCAGGCTCGCCCCGCGTTCGAGCGCTATGTCACCGCCGACTTCGTCGAGCACAAACCCGACATCCAGGGCGGCACTCGCGAAGCGGCAATTGTCTTCCTCGAGGGCCTGATCACGCAACTTCCGCAAGCGCGATGGCAGATCGTGCGGACGGTCGCGGACAAGGACATGGTTGCGTTGCACGCGCGGTTCCAGCCGGCGGCTGGAGCCCCGGAATATGCCATCGCCGATTTCTTCCGGCTCGAGAATTGCCGGATCGTCGAGCATTGGGACGTGGTCGCACCTCCATCGCCGGCAAAGGGAAACCCGCACCCACGATTTTAGCGGCGACTGGAATTCCGCGCGCTTCCGGCTAAGGCGCGGCCATGCGCCGCCTTCCCCACGACCCGCTGACCGCTTTCTTCGTCGGCGTCGTCGGTATTGCCCTCTTCTCCGGCATGGATGCGGTGATGAAGGGGCTGGTGCTGGCGATTGGCACCTTCGCGACGATGTTCTGGCGCAATCTGGTCGGCGTCGGCATGTCCGGCGCGCTCTATCTCGGGCGCGGCGCGCGGTGGCCGTCACCTTCCACGATGCGGCTGCACGTCGGCCGCGGCGCGCTGTCGGCGGTGATGGGCTTCCTGTTCTTCTGGGGCCTGGCGCGAGTGCCGCTCGCCCAAGCGATTGCGCTCGCCTTTATCGCCCCTTTGATCGCCCTCTATCTCGCCGCGGTGATGCTCAAGGAGACCGTCGGCGGGCGTACCGTCGGCGCTTCGCTGGTCGCCTTCGTCGGCGTGCTGGTGATCTTCTTCGGGCAGGCGCAGGCCGACCACGGCCGCGAAGCGCCCATCGGCAGCATCGCGATTCTCGCCTCCGCCGTCTGTTACGCGCTCAACATCATCATGATGCGCCAGCAGGCGCTGGTCGCCGGTCCGACCGAGATCGCCTTCTTCCAGAGCGTCACGGTGACGCTGATCCTCGCCGCCTTCATTCCGTTCGTCGGCGTGCAGATTCCGGGCGCCGGCGAGTGGCCGTGGATCCTGTTCGCGGCGGTCCTTGCCATCAGCTCATTGCTGATCCTGTCCTGGGCCTATGCCCGGGCCGAGGCGAGCTATCTCGCGGCGACCGAATATACCGCCTTCCTGTGGGCGGCGCTGTTCGGCTGGCTGGTCTTTGACGAGGCGCTGTCGCCGTTCACGCTGGCGGGAGCGGCGATGATCGTCGCCGGCTGCATCCTCGCCGCCCGCAAGCCGGCGGACGCCAGCCCGAGCCTGGAAGCGGCGACTTAGCGGCGACTTAGGCCGCGCGCTAATTCGAGCCGATGACGTTGATCGTCAGGGCCAGCACGCCGAGGTTGAAGAAAAAGCCGGCGATGCAGTGAATCGTCGCGATGCGCCGGATGTGGGGCGAGGTTATGGCGACGTCGGCGGTCTGCACAGCGACCCCCAGCGTGAAGGCGAAATAAGCGAAGTCGGCCAGATCAGGCGCGCTGGTGCCGGGAAATTTCAGCCCAGCCTGGTCCTTGCCGCCATCGTCGCTCGAATAGAACAAATGGGCGTAATGCAGCGTGTAGACGGCATTGCCGAACGTCCACACCAGGATCAGCGTCGCGACGATCAACAGCTTGTCGGCCACGGTCAGCGCGTCGGGATTGCTCAGCTGAACCGCGATCGCGACGAGGAGGACCACGGTCAGGAGCAGGCTGATCGCCAGCAGCATCACCCGGTTGGCGTCATTCTCTATCGC
>JBKJYX010000103.1:0-3403 GCA_046715575.1 Sphingomicrobium sp.
GGCCCCGACGACCGTGATGCGAGTCACCAGATAGTCGAAATAGGCCTCGGTCGCCTTGCCCGGGCGGATGCCGGGAATGAAGCCGCCGTGGCGCTTCAAATTTTCCGCCGTCTCCTCGCTGTTGAACTGCACTCCCGCGTAGAAGAAACAGAAGAACGCGATGCCGACCGCATAGAAACCCAGGTAAAACGGCGAGCCGTGCTGCAGATAGGTGCTGACGGTAATCAGCCAGTCGCCCGAATTGGGATCGCTGCCGGCGCCCGACATTTGCAGCACCGTCAACGGCATCAGCAGCAACGACGAAGCGAAGATCGGCGGGATCACGCCCGAGATGTTGACCTTCAGCGGAAGGTGGCTGCGCTCCTGCTGCATCGCGCCCCGCGCCGTCTGGCGCTTGGGATATTGAACCAGCACCCGGCGCTGCGCCCGCTCCATGAAGCAAATGAACAGGATCAGCCCGACGGTGAGGGCGACAATGCCGACCACCGTCATCGGATTCATGGTTCCGGTGCGGCCACCCTCGAGCAGCTGCGCGATCCCCTGGGGTAGCCGGGCGACTATGCCGGCCATGATGATCAGCGAGACGCCGTTGCCGATGCCGCGGCTGGTGATCTGCTCGCCGATCCACATCAGGAACAGAGTGCCTCCGACCAGGCTGACCGTCGCGGCGACGCGGAACACCATGCCCGGCTCGACCACCGCGCCAATACCCTGCGTCGCTCCGAGGCTCTCGAGCCCGACCGCGATCCAATAGCCTTGGACTGTCGTCAGCAGCACCGTCAGGTAGCGGGTGTACTGGTTCAGTTTCTTGCGCCCGGCCTCGCCTTCCTTCTTGATCTGCTTCCACGGCTCGTAAAGCGAGGCTCCCAGCTGCACCACGATCGACGCGGTGATGTAGGGCATCACCCCCAGGGCAACGATGCTCATCCGCTCCAGGGCGCCACCGGAGAAAGTGTTGAAGACGTCGAGGATGCCGCCGCTCTGCGTCTGGTAGAGCGCGGCCATCGCCGCCGGATCGATGCCGGGCATGGGCACGAACGACAGCAGGCGGAACAGGATCAGCGCGCCGAGCGTGAACCACAGGCGCCGCTTAAGCTCGGTCGCTTTCGAGAAGCTCGAAAGCGAGATGTTTGATGCCAGTTGTTCGGCGGCGGATGCCATTGGTGAGTATTCCCCTAAACGCTGCCGCTCATATAGGCCGCGCAACCGTCATTACGAGTGGGAGGCGACGAAGCGTCAAGCCTTCGACTTGGCGGCCTTATCGGCTTTGTCAGCCTTCGCTGATGCCGCCGCCTTCTCGACCTTGTCGGCCTTGTCGGCCAGCCGCTTCTCGCGGATCTTGCCCTTCTTGGCCTGGGCCAGCTCGGCGGAGTTGCGGGCGACGATGATCTCGACCGAGCCGCCGGCCTTCTCGACCGCTTCGCGCGCGCCCTTCGAGACGCCGGCAACCTTCAAGGCGAGCTTGGCCTTGAGTTCGCCCTTGCCGAGCAGCCGCACGCCGTCCTTGCCGCCGCGGGCCAGGCCGGCGGCCTTCAGCGCGTCGTGGTCGAGCGTGTCCTTGGCGTCCAGTTTGCCGGCGTCGATCAGCTTCTGGATCGCGCCCAAATTCACCTCGGCATAATCCTTGGCGAAGATGTTGTTGAAGCCGCGCTTCGGCAGCCGCATGTGGAGCGGCATCTGGCCGCCTTCGAAGCCGAACACGGAGACGCCCGAGCGGCTCTTCTGGCCCTTCTGGCCGCGGCCGGCGGTCTTGCCCTTGCCCGATCCGATGCCGCGTCCGACGCGCATCCGCAGTTTGCGGGCGCCCGGATTGTCGCGGATTTCATTCAGTTTCATGTCTTGCACTCGCTTTCGCTTTTGTCGCGCAGGTTCGGAAAATCCGATCCGTCACCCCCGCGAAAGCGGGGGCCCCGCTTCTTCTGTTTTACGTCCCGCCAGAAGAAAGAATCGGGATCCCCGCTTTCGCGAGGATGACGAAAGTGGCCTAAGCCGCTTCCGTCACGCTGACCAAATGATGCACCTTGCGCACCTGCCCGCGCACTTCCGGGGTGTCGACTACCTCGACCGTGCGGCGCATCTTGTTGAGCCCCAATCCAACCAGCGTCGCCCGCTGCGTCTTGTCGCGGCGGATCGGCGAGCCGGTCTGGGTGATCTTGAGAGTCTTTTTCTTGTCCTGGGCCATCACGCTTACTCCACGATCGCTTCGGCGACCGCTTCGGCTTCGGCGCCACCCATGCCGCCACGGCCGAGCAGGTCGGAGACCTTCTTGCCGCGCCGCTGGGCGACCGAGCGCGGGCTGGTCTGCTCCTTCAACGCCTCGAACGTCGCCCGGACCATGTTGTAGGGGTTCGAGGTCCCGACCGACTTGGTCACGACATCGGACACGCCGAGGCTCTCGAACACCGCGCGCATCGGGCCGCCGGCGATGATGCCGGTGCCGGATGGAGCGGAGCGCAACGTCACCCGGCCGGCGCCGAAATGCCCGTCGCCATCATGGTGCAAGGTGCGGCCGTCGCGAAGCGGCACCCGGACCATCGATTTCTTGGCCGCGGCCGTCGCCTTGCTGATCGCTTCCGGCACTTCGCGCGCCTTGCCGTGACCGAAGCCAGCGCGGCCCTTGCCGTCGCCAACCACGACCAAAGCCGCGAAACCGAAGCGCTTGCCGCCTTTGACCGTCTTGGACACGCGGTTGATGTGGACGAGCTTCTCGATCAGTTCCTCGCCGCCGTCGTCGCGATTCTGTCCGCGACCGCCGTCGCGGCGACCACGTCCACCGCCACGGCCGCCATCGCGTCCGCCGCCACCGCCGCCACGTCCACCGCGCCCGCCGCGCGGAGCGCGTGAGCGCTCCTCGGTCGGAGCTTCGGCCTGAGCTTCGGCGGGTGCCTGAGCTTCGGCAGGTGCCTGAGCTTCGGCAGGCACGGGAGCCGCAGCCTCGACAGCCGCAGCCTCGACAGCCGCGGGTACTTCAACCGCAGGCGCCTCTTCAGCGACTGGGGCCTCTTCGGCGGCTGGAGCCTCGACAGCCGCCGGCTCCTCGGCGGCGGGGGCTTCGACCGGCACCGGGGCTTCAGCCGCGGGCTCTTCGACAGCCGGAGCCTCAGCGGCCGGTGCTTCAGGAGCCGGGGGTTCAACCGCGGGGGCCTCGGCAACGGGCTCTTCGGCCTCTGGGGTTTTCTTCTTGTCAGCCATTTAGAACTCCAGCCCGCCTTCGCGGGCAGCTTCGGCGAGGGCTTTCACCCGGCCATGAAACACGAAGCCGCCGCGATCGAACACGACGCGCGATACGCCGGCCTTCTTGGCGCGCTCGGCCAATGCCTTGCCGACCGCGGCCGCGCCGGCGGTGGGCGCCGCCGTCTTGCCGCGCAATTCCTTGTCGAGGGTCGAGGCCGCCGCCAGCGTC
>JBKJYX010000104.1:0-9202 GCA_046715575.1 Sphingomicrobium sp.
GGCAAGCACCCTCAATGCGCATTTTCGACTCCGTCTTAACCATGCCCGTCAAAGTTCGCGCAATTAATGGCGGTTAATCTGCAACCGTGGACTATGAAAAGTGGTACCTGGCCTAACCGCCGGCAGCGTCATGCTGTGCGGCTCGAAGCTGCCGTTACTCGAGACGGCGGCGATGTCTTCACGTCTGGCGTTTCCGATCTCTCGCTCGACGGCTGCTGCCTGACGGGCAGCTTCCGGATCGGCGAGCAAATCCAGCTGAAGGTCCCGCGCATCGGCATGCTCTCGGCGGAAATCCGCTGGGCATTCATGGGACGGGCGGGCGCGCGCTTCATCAGCTCGATCCCGCGCGACCGCCGAACTGCTTAAGACAGAAGGGCTGGACGCCGCGACGGGCATTCGGGTTGGTAGCGGAGGAGGGACTTGAACCCCCGACACGCGGATTATGATTCCGCTGCTCTAACCAGCTGAGCTACTCCGCCCCAAGCAAACCCACGGATATCGTAGGGACTTTCGGCCGCACCCGCCCGAGCGGGAGCGGCGGCGGATATAGGTGGCGACATCCAGCCGGTCAACGCGAGGAACCGCTTACCCTTGCTCTCGTTAAGCGAGACGAAGTGGAGGCGCTTTGAATGGACCCGTTGACCCCCCTCGACATGATGTGCCGGATCATCCTTCGGGGTCGCGAATACGAAGCGCAGACCCCCACCGATTACGAGGGCAACGAAACCGCCGACGCTGTCGACGACGAGGACGGCGGCGCGCTGGCGGTGCTCGACGACACCTTGAACGACAGCGTCGAGGAGGAGCTGCGGGCGATCCTCGAGGATCTTGGCGAAGACCAGCTGGCCGAAGTGGTGGCGTTCTGTTGGGTCGGGCAAGGCACCTACGAGGCGGCCGACTGGGACGAGGCGATCGAAGAAGCCACCGCGCTCGCCAGTGGCGGGGCCGGAGCAGCGATCGACGAGCTGATGGACATGCCGATGCTGGCCTCGGTGTTCGAAGCCGGGCTGGCGGCGTTCGACCTAAGCTGCGACGGCATCGGCGACGTCAGCTAGGTCCCGCGAAACTTGTAAACGCCGAGCGTTTCCCATGGCCCGCCGAGGTAACGGTGAAGCCCGAGCCCGGCGATGCGCAACGGCCGCGGCTGGAAACCCTGCTCGAAGGAATGGACCAGCTCGCGCGCGACCTTCGGTGCGACCTTGTTCTGGATGGTGACGTGGGGCCGCCAGCCACCCCCGTCCTGCGCGCCGAGCAGCCCGTGGAGGTCGTGAGCCAGCTCGCCGCGAAGTGCATCAAGGCCTTGCGACACAACCCGGAAGGCAACGCCTCCGCCGAGGTCCATGACGCCGACGACGTATGCAGCGGGCGCCGGACCGGCCGCGAAATCGGCAAGGCGCCGGGCCAATTCCGCCTCGGCCGACGGAGCAACCGCGTGGAACAATGTGAGGTGCACGGGCACCTGGTTGCGCTCCGGCGGGTAGTGCCGCTGGCGCAAGCCGTCGAGCCAGGAGAAGTCCTCCCCACCCAGCTCCGCGGTGACGATCAGCGCGCCGGCCACTGGTCTTTCGGTACCGGTTCCAAAGCGCGGAATTGAGCCTGGTCGATCGTCGCCTTCACCTCCTCGCCTTCGACACGCAGCTCGCTCCACGACACTCTCCGGAGGGTCTCCCCGGCGCCGGCGATCCCGCCTTCGGATACCATCACATAAGCGATCCGTCCGCTATCGCACCCGGCCATCGCATCGATGCACGCGCCGAGCTCGAACTGCGCCGAGCGCACCTTGCCGCGGGCGAGCAACGAGACCGGGAACAGCGCTTCGCCGGGCGTATCCTGACTGGCGTGGGCGGCGGCCAACGAGCCGTCCTCGACCGCCGCCTGGCGGCCGAGCCAGCGCCAGATACCGAACAGGTTGAGGAACGTCAGCACGGCGTTGGTCCACACCAGGGCCGGCTGCCCGGTCGCCAGCCCAAGGCCGAACCAGGCGATCGAACCGACGGTGAAAACGACGAACCCGTAACCGGTGATGCGGGTGCCGAGGTTGGCGGCGGCGATCGATGCGGCGGCGATGGTCGCTAAGGTGGCGATCCAGGCAAGGCTGTTTTCCATAAAGTGGGAAATGCGGGACATCCCTGGTGTATCCCTGCGAAGGCAGGGATCCAGTACTGGGCCCCTGCTTTCGCAGGGGTACTTATATTTCGAGCTGGCTGCCGAGCTCGATGACGCGGTTGGTGGGCAACTTGAAGAATTCCATCGCGCTTTCGGCGTTGCGCAGCATCCAGGCGAACAATTTTTCGCGCCAGATCGCCATTCCCGGGCGGGCCGACGCGATCAGGGTCTGGCGGGCGAGGAAGAAGCTGGTGTCCATCATCTTGCACACCGGACCGCAGCCCTTGAGCGTGGAAAGCACGGCCGGCACGTCGATTTCCTCCATGAAGCCGTAGCGCAACATCAGGCGGAAGAAGCCCTGGCCATATTCGCGCGTTTCCACGCGTTTATCGTCGGGCACGTACGGCACGTCCTCGATCTTGACGGTGAGCAGGATGACGCGCTGGTGAAGCACCTTGTTGTGCTTCAAATTGTGCAGCAGCGCGTGGGGAACGCCGCTGCCCGAGCTGGTCATAAACACCGCAGTTCCGGCTACGCGGGCGGCGCTCGACGCGGCCGACTTGATGAAGATTTCCATCGGCAGGCTCGCTTCCTGCATCCGGTCGATCATCAGCTGGCGGCCCTTGGCCCAGGTGGTGAGGAAGGTGAAGGCGACGGCGCCGACCAGCAGCGGGAACCAGCCGCCGTCGGGGACCTTGAGGAGATTGGCCGAGAGATAGGCGAAGTCGACGGTAAAGAAGAGCACCAGCAGCCCGGCGACCACCCAGCGGTTCCACTTCCACATGGTGATCAGGACCACGGCGATCAGCACGGTATCGATCATCATCGCGCCGGTCACGGCGATGCCGTAGGCAGCGGCGAGGTTGGACGAGCTGCGGAAGGTCAGGACGAGCAGGATGACCATGATCATCAGCGCCCAGTTGATCACCGGGATGTAGATCTGGCCGGCGGCGCTCTCGCTGGTGTGAGTGATCCTCAAACGCGGCATGAAGCCCAGTTGAATCGCCTGCTGGGTGACCGAAAAGGCACCCGAGATCACCGCCTGGCTGGCGATAATCGTCGCCGCGGTCGCCAGCAGCACCAGCGGCAGGCGCAGCGATTCCGGGGCGAGGTAGAAAAACGGGTTCTTGACGGTTTCGATCGCGTCCGCGGCAGGCATCGAGAGCAGCATCGCCGCCTGCCCCATGTAATTGAGCAGCAGGGCGGGCATCACGAAGTAAATCCACGCGACCTTGATCGGACGGCGGCCAAAATGGCCCATGTCGGCGTAAAGCGCCTCGGCGCCTGTCACGGCCAGCACCACCGAGCCCATGGCGATGAACGCGCGGAGCGGCTCCTGCGCGAAGAAGCTCAAGGCGCTGAGCGGATTGATCGTTGCCAGGATCACCGACGGATGATCGACGATGTGCATGATCCCGAGCACGGCGAGCGTAACGAAATACAAGATCATCACCGGCCCGAACATCAGCCCGACCCGTGCCGTGCCGCGCGACTGGATCGCGAACAGGCCGACCAGGATGCCGATGGAAACGGGGATGACGTACGGCTCGAAACTCGCCTGGACTGTCGTCAGTCCCTCGACCGCGGACAGCACCGAGATCGCCGGTGTGATCATCGAATCGCCGTAGAAAAGGGCGCAGGCGAACACGCCCAGCAGGATGATGCCGCCGGTCCAGCGTTTCTTGCCGCCGCTGGTCGTGCGATTGATCAGCGCCAGTAGCGCCAGGCTGCCACCCTCCCCCTTATTGTCGGCGCGCATGATGATCGTGACGTATTTCAGGGTCACGATGATCATCATCGACCAGAAGATCAGGCTGAGGACGCCGTAGACATGCAGCTGGTCGGGCGCGAGCAAATGGTGGCCGGAGAAGGTCTCGCGGAACGCATAGATCGGTGACGTGCCGATATCGCCGAAAACGATGCCGATCGCGCCCGCCGCGAGCTTCGCCAGCGAGCCCTGGGCATGGCCGTGCGATGCGTCGTTCGGCGCGTCCGCCTCGGCGCCTCCAGTCGCGGTGATGTTCATGCCGTGAAGTTCAGCCTCGCCTTTCGACAGCAATACGCGCTTTACGCGAATGCGCACCGATACCGTCCCAGGGGAAGGCGGCGCGCCGCACTAGCACCGGGAATCCGGGGCTGCAATCTTGCGAGGACAAGGGCGAATGGCCCGTCTATAGCCCGGCCCGACCCCCACTTACGGAGCGATTGAGCGATGCGGATCGGCGTGCCCAAGGAAATCAAGAACCACGAGTATCGGGTCGGGCTGACGCCCGCGTCGGTCGCCGAGCTCGTCGCCGCCGGGCACGAGGCGTTCGTCGAGACCCACGCCGGCAATGGCATCGACTGCCCCGACGCGGCGTACAAGAAGGCGGGCGCAACCATCCTCCCCGATGCCGCCGCCGTGTTCAAAGCGTCCGACATGATCGTCAAGGTCAAGGAGCCGCAGCCCCAGGAGATCGCGCTGCTCGAAGCGCGGCACATCCTGTTCACCTACCTCCATCTCGCCGCCGACAAGCCGCAAGCCGAAGGGCTGATGCGATCGGGCGCGACCTGCATCGCCTATGAAACGGTGACGTCGCGCACCGGCGCGCTGCCGCTTCTCAAACCGATGAGCGAAGTCGCGGGTCGGATGTCGATCCAGGTCGGCGCTCACTATCTCGAAAAAGAGCAGGGCGGCCGCGGCGTGCTCCTGGGCGGAGTGCCCGGCGTCGCCCCGGCCCGTGTCGCAATCCTCGGCGGCGGGGTCGCCGGCATCAACGCCGCGCAGATGGCGGTCGGCATGCGCGCCGACGTCACGATCTACGACATCAACAACGAGCGGCTGGCCGAGCTCGACATGTTCTTCGGCTCGCAGATCAAGACCGCGTACGCGTCGCGCAGCGCGATCGCCAACGCCGTCGAAAAGGCCGAACTGGTGATCGGCGCGGTGCTGGTGCCAGGGGCCGCGGCGCCCAAGCTGGTGACTCGCGAAATGCTCAAGACGATGAAGCGTGGCTCGGTGCTGGTCGACATCGCCATCGACCAGGGTGGCTGTTTCGAAACCAGCCACGCGACGACCCACGACGACCCGGTTTACGAGGTCGAGGGCGTGATCCATTATTGCGTCGCCAACATGCCCGGAGCGGTGTCGCGGACCAGCGCCTTCGCCCTCAATAACGCGACCCTGCCGTTCGCGCTCAAGATCGCCAATTTGGGCGCGGAAAAGGCGATGAAGGCGGATCCGCACCTCGCCAACGGGCTCAACGTCTCGGGCGGCAAGATTCGGCACCAGGCGGTGGCCGAGGCGCTCGACCTGCCGTTCAACGCGGCCTAGCGGGGCGGCTCGAGGGCGGCCACCGCATCCTCGACCAGCGGCCGCCAGCTCGCATTGGCGGGAGCTTCCGACAGCAATTGCTGCCACAATTTGACGGCGCCCGCGCGGTCGCCCGAACGCGCCAAAGCAAGGCCGAGGAAGAAGGGCGCCGCCGGGTGTCCGGGCGTCAGCTTCGCTGCCCGCTGGTAAGCAAATTGCGCGGCCGGGGTTAGCATTCCGGCATGGTCGACCAGCGCGTTGCCGAGCCCGATCCACAGTTGCGGGTCGCCGGGATGTTCGCGCACCGCCGAGCGGAGGACGCCCGCGGCGTTGGCCGTATTGCCCCGGCGCGCCATCGATTCCGACATCAGCATCCAATGCTCCGAACCCGTGAAATCGCCGAAGAAGGCGTGCCGCGCCGCGGTCAGCGGGATGACCTCACTGGTTGCGGTTGCGGCGCGCGGCGAACCGCCAAGCCCGGGCCGGCCCTGCAACGCATAACCCGACCCACCGACCAGCAACGCCGCCGCCGCCAGTTTGAGCATCGGCCCGCTGAGCCCGAGAAGCCAGAAGGCCGCGAGGCTGAGTACAAGCAGCGCGGCAAGGACAATCCAGCCGCTCATGCGCGCCTCAACCGGATGCGCTTGCGCACCAGCAGGAACCCAAGCAGCAGCAGGACGATCGGCGCGCCCCACAGCGGCCAGCCGATCGGATTGGTCGGCGGCCGATAGCTGATCCAATTGCCGTAGCGCTCGACCAGCCAGGCGCGGACCGCGGCGGGACTTTCGCCGGCGGCGATGCGGGTGCGGACCAAATGTCGCATGTCGCCGGCGAGCTCGGCATCGGAATCGGCGATCGACTGGCCCTGGCAGACGAGGCAGCGCAGCTCCTGCATCAGCGCCTCGGCCCTCGCCTCCTGGCGCGCGTCGGGGAGCTGGCGGTTGGCCCATTGCGCCGGCGGCAGCGATGAATCGGCAAGCGCGGGCTGCCCGGCGAGCAGGGCAAGGAGGAACAGCATGTGTCTCACTTTGCCCTCTCCAGCTGGGTGAGAATCACCGGCACGTCGCTCGGCTCAATCGGGCCGACGTGCTGGTAGCGGATGATGCCGCGGCCATCGACGACGAAGCTTTCGGGCACACCCGCCGAGCCGAGCGCAAGCTGGACCCGGCTCGCATTATCGGCGCCGATGCGTTCGAACGGATTGCCGTGCGTGGCGAGGAACGCGGCGAGATCTTCGGGCCGGTCGCGGATCGCGATGCCGTCGATGACCACCCCGCGGCGCTTCAGCTGCTCGAGGACGGGCGCTTCGGCAATGCACGGCACGCACCAGCTGGCGAACAAATTGACGAGGCGCGGACGGCCCTTGAGATCGTTTGACGCGAGCCCTGGCTGGCCCGGCAGCGCCGCCGGAAGTGCGAACGCCGGAACCGGCTGGCCGGCCAGGCGCGAACGGATGGTCGTGTCCTCGGGATTGGCAAGCCGCCAGACGAGCGCCGCGAGCAGCAGCCCGAGCAGAACGACCGGCGTCAGGCGCAGCCAGCGGCTCACAGGTCGCGCTCCTTGCGCCAGCGTCGCCACGCCCGGCCGATGAGCGCCAACAGGCCGCCCAACGCGATCAGCATTCCGCCGAGCCAGATCAAGGTGACGAACGGCTTCCACCACAGCCGCAATTGCCACCGCCCCTGCCCGTCCGGCTTGCCGACCACGGTGTAGAGCTGGCCGCCGAGAATGGTGGCGATCGCCGCCTCATTGGTCTCGGTCGGCGGATCGGTGAAAAAGCGGGTCTGCGGCCTGAGGATTCGTACTCCGTGCCCTCGCGATGCGCGCAGCTCGGCCTCGATCGCCGTCCAGTTGGGGCCGATCGCCGGGGCGAGGCCTTGCAAGCGGACCAGCCATGGCCCGACGGTGAGCGTCTCGCCGGGACGCACCGCGGCGAGTTTCTCCTTGGTGAAGGCGCTGTCAGTCGCCATTCCGGCAATCGCGACCGCCACCCCGAAATGGGCGAGCGCCATGCCCCAGGTTGAGAGTGGCGTGCGCAGCGGGTTGCGGCCGATCAGCGGGAGCCAGCTTGCGACAGCCAGCCACGCGGCGACGGTCAGGCCAAGCCTCGGCAGCCAGCCGATCTGCGGCGCCGAAAACAGGCTGACGACGAGCGCGGTCGCGGCGAGCAGCGCCGGAACGGCGAGTTTCTTGAAAACCGGCCGTTTCTCGCGCCGCCAGCTGAGCAGCGGGCCGACCGCGACCAGCGCGGCGAGGTTCAGCGCCAGGGGGCCGGCGACCGAGTTGAAATAGGGTGGGCCGACCGAGAGCTTGTCGCCACTCAGCGCCTCGACGAACAGCGGGTAGAGCGTGCCGAAGAATACTATTCCGAGGATGACGGTGAGGAGCAGATTGTTGACCACCAGCGCGCTCTCGCGGCTGACCAGCTCGAACGGCGCGCCTTCCTGAAGCTTGCCGGTCCGCAACGCGAACAGCACAAACGCCGCCCCGACATAGATGCCGAGCAAGGCGAGCAGGAAGGTGCCGCGCCCGGGATCGACGGCAAATGAGTGCACCGACGTCAGGATGCCCGATCGCACCAGGAAAGTGCCGACCATCGACATCGAGAAAGCGATCATCGCCAGCATCATCGTCCAGGCGCGCAAGGCCCCTCGCGCGGCGAGGACATTGACCGAATGGAGGAGCGCGGTGGCCGCAAGCCACGGCATCAGCGAGGCGTTCTCGACCGGGTCCCAGAACCACCAGCCGCCCCAGCCCAGTTCGTAATAGGCCCAATAGCTGCCGGCGGTGATGCCGAGCGTCAGCAAGACCCAGGCGCCGAGCACCCACGGCCGCATCGCCCGCCCGATCGCGCGGTCGACGTCGCCGGTCAGCAGTGCGCCGACGGCGAGGCTGAAGGCGACCGACAGGCCGACGTAGCCGAGGTAAAGTGTCGGCGGATGGAAGGCGAGGCCCGGATCCTGCAGCAACGGATTGAGGCCCCGGCCCTCGAGCGCCGCCGGATCCAGCCGCGCGAACGGGTTCGAGGCGAGCAGCAGGAATGCGTAGAAGCCGAGCGCCAGCGCGCCCTGGGCGCCGAGCGCGGCGACCAGAGTGCTTTGGCTCAGGCGCCGCGAGCCGATCGCCAGCACGGCGCCGGCCAGGGCGAGGACCGTCACCCACAGCAGCATCGAGCCTTCGTGATTCCCCCACGTGCCCGCAATCTTGTAGATGAACGGCTTGGCGCTGTGGCTGTTGGCGGCGACCAAAGCGACCGACAAATCGGTGCGGACAAACAGCAGCAGCAGCATCGCGAACGCGATCAGGGTCAGCCCGCCCTGCACGATGGCGACCGAGCGGATGGCGCGCGCGCCTTCGAACCAGCCGCGCAAGTGGCCGACGGTCAGCGGCAGCTGGAGAAGCGACAGCGCCGCCGCCAGCCACAATGCCGCAAGGCCGGTCTCGGCGATCATCGCTTGAGTGTCTCGCCGGCCTCATGCTCGGCGGCCTGGTTGCCGAGCTGCGGCGGCATGTAGCGTTCGTCGTGCTTGGCGAGGATGGTGTCGGCGACGAAGGTGCCGCGGCTGACCCGCCCTTCGGCAACCACCCCGCTGCCCTCGCGGAACAGGTCGGGGACGATGCCGCGAAATACAACCGGGGTGCGGGCATCACCGTCGGTGACCAGGAAGCGAATGGTGACGCCGTCCGGGTCGCGCTGAACCGAGCCCTTCTCGACCATGCCGCCAAGCCGAACCGCCTTGCCGTCGGCGGCGAGGCCGGCGGCGACATCGGCCGGCGTGTAGAAATAGGCCGCTCGGTCCTTCA
>JBKJYX010000105.1:0-13177 GCA_046715575.1 Sphingomicrobium sp.
GGCTCCATCCCTTCGGGCCAGTAATCGGCGCCCGAGAAGCCCCCGTCGGTGTCATGATCGTAGGCGTGATCCTTGCCGTAACCGATGTCCTTCATCAGCTTGGTCGGAGCATTGAGGATGTGCGCCGGCGGCATCAACGACCCGGTCTCTCGGGCACTCCGCCACGCGGTTTTCTGCGCAATATAAGTGGCGTTCGATTTGGGCGCGGTGGCGAGATAGAGGCAGGCTTGGACGATTGCCAGCTCGCCCTCGGGGGAACCGAGGAAATCATAGGAGTCTTTGGCGGCGAGGCATTGGACCAGCGCATTGGGGTCAGCGAGGCCGACGTCCTCGGAGGCGAAGCGGACGAGGCGTCGGAGCACATAGAGCGGCTCCTCGCCGGCGACGAGCATGCGGGCGAGATAATAGAGCGCCGACTGCGGGTCCGATCCGCGCAGGCTTTTGTGGAGCGCGGAGATGAGGTTGTAATGACCCTCGCGGTCCTTGTCGTAGACCGCCAGTCGCCGATGCAGCAGTGCCGACAGGCCGGCGGGATCGAGCGGCGCATCGAGGTCAACGTCGAACAGAGTCTCGGCTTGGTTGAGCAGGAAGCGGCCGTCGCCGTCGGCGCTGGCGATGAGTGCGGCCCTGGCGTCGTCCGTCACCGGCAGCAGGCGGCTAACCTCGGCCTCGGCGCGCGAGATCAGCGTTTCCAGCGCCAGATGGTCGAGGCGGCGCAGGATCAGCACCTGGCAGCGCGACAGCAAGGCGGCGTTGAGCTCGAAGCTCGGGTTCTCGGTGGTCGCTCCGACCAGCGTGACGGTGCCGTCTTCGACGTAAGGCAGGAAGCCGTCCTGCTGGGCGCGATTGAAGCGGTGTATCTCATCGACGAACAACAAGGTGCGCTGGCCGGCCTTGGTCTTCTGCCGCGCCTCGGCGAACAGCTTCTTCAAGTCGGCGACGCCGGAGAACACCGCGGATATGGCGACAAAACGCATGCCGACGGCATCGGCGAGTAAACGTGCGATCGTTGTCTTCCCGGTGCCAGGCGGACCCCAAAGGATCATCGACGACAGCTTGCCGGCGGCGACCATGTGCCCGATGGCGCCATCGGCGCCGGTCAGATGTTCCTGGCCGACGACCTCATCGAGGCTCCCGGGCCGCAAACGGTCGGCGAGCGGGGCGTTAGGGTCGGCGGCATCGGGCTGCCGCGCAGTCTCCTGGTCAGCAAACAGGTCGGCCATCGCGGTTGCTCATAATCGCCGGGCACGAAAATGCACGGACCTCTTGTCGTGCATGTGTCTAAGATATATCTTAGACACATCTGAAGGAGAGAGACATGGGTCACGGACATTGGCGCGGGTGCGAACCGCGCGGAGAATTCGAGTTCAATATCCCCGAAGCTTTATTCGGCATGCGCGGCGGCCGTGGCTGGCAAGGCAATTGGGGCCCGTTTCATTTCGATTTCGGCGACGGCCCATCGGGCCGGGGCCGCCGCAGCCGCCGTCGAATGTTCGAGTCCGGCGAGCTTCGCCTTGTGCTATTGAAACTCATCGCCGATGAGCCGCGCCATGGTTACGACCTGATCCGTGCCATAGAGGAGCTGACCGGCGGCGAATATGCGCCGAGCCCCGGCGTCATTTATCCGACCCTGACCCTGCTCCAGGACATGGGCCTGATCGAGGAGGCCAAGGAAAAGGGACCGCGCAAGCCGTTCCAGGTTACCGGCGAAGGCCGCAAGAATCTCGAGGAAAATGCGGCAGAAGTTGAAGCGCTGTTCGAGCGGCTGGCCGAATTTGCGCCCCGTGAGAGCAGCTCTAGCGGACCGGCGATCGGCCGCGCGGTCAAAAATCTCATGACGGCGCTCAGCCATCGCGTCGGCCGCGACGGGATCGACGATGAGTTGCTGCACGAGATCGCCGCGATCCTCGACGACGCGGCGCAGCGCATCGAACGGATCAAGTGACCTGGGATCGGCGATTCATTCGGGCGAGCCGCGCGCGCTTTTCGATCACCCGCAGGTAAGTGCGCACGACCGCCGAATTGATCGCGTCCCAGTCCATGGTCCGGGCGAAGTTCAGCCCGGCCTCGCCGTGGCGGGCGCGTAGCTCCGGATCCCTGGCATAGGCTTCCAGCGCATCGGCGAAGGCGCCGGCATCGCCGGGATCGACCAGAATTCCGGTCTCACCGTCACGCACCAGATTGGTTGCTCCCGTGGCGACCGCCGCCACCACCGGCAATGCGCACGCCATCGCCTCCAGGGTAACGTTGCCGAAAGCCTCGGTGATCGACGGGTTCAGTAACACGTCGCTGCTGGCGAGGGCGCGGGCGAGATCGGTGGCGATTTGCTGGCCGATGAAAATCGCCTCGGGCAGCCGTTGCTCAAACCATTCCCGGGCGGGGCCATCGCCGATCACCAGCACCCGATATTTGACCTCGCGCTCGGCCAAGGTGTCGATCGCGTCGGCGAACTGGTCGAGGCCCTTTTCGATCACCAGGCGGCCAAGAAAACTGACAACCAGAGCGTCGTCGCCGATGCCGAGGCTTCGTCGCCATTCGATGTCGCGACGGCCGGGGTGGAACTGTTCGCGGTCGACGCCACGCGTCCAGATCGAGATGTCGCGGTTCATTCGCTGCGCACGCAGCACCGCGGCGGTCGATTCCGCCGGCGCGACAATCGCGTCGCACCGCCGATAGAGCCGCCGCATGATGGCGCGGGCCGCGGGCTCGAGCACCTCCATGTGATAATAAGCCAGATAGGTTTCGAAGCGGGTGTGGATCGAGGCGACGGCGGTGATGTTTCGCCGGCGGGCCCAACTGACCGCGCGATGGGCGACAATGTCCGGGCTCGAGATATGGACGATATTGGGAGCAAAGTCCGCCAGATCGCGCCGGACGCGCGCGGTCAGCAGGACCGGGAGCCGGTACTCGCGCCGGAACGGGATGGGAACCGAGGGCACACTGACGATTGTGCCAGTTGGCTTGAATGCCGGATCGGACACCGTCGGCGAATAGATGCGAACCTGTGCGCCCTGCCGCAGCAGATAATCGACCAGCCGATTGAGGGCTTGGTTGGCGCCGTCGCGCACATAATTGTAATTGCCTGAAAACAGGGCAATGCGAAGGTCGCTGGGCTGCACCGGCCATGCCCTTAACGGCGGCGTCGGCAAAGGCAAAGGCTGGTGCAAAGGCAAACCGTGAGCGATCCAGTGACCGACAGCGTGAAATTTGGGTTGCCGCCGGTCGCGCGGGCCGATGCGCGGCTGTTCATTCTTGGCAGCCTGCCCGGTGATGCTTCGCTCTTCGCGAAGCGCTATTATGCCTATCCGACCAATCAATTCTGGCGGCTTGTCGGGCAGGCGATCGGCGAGGAACTCCAGCCCCTGTCTTATGAGAAGCGCCTGCACCGTCTGGCGGAACGGCGCATCGGGCTGTGGGACGTGATCGGCTCGGCCAGCCGGCGTGGCAGCCTCGACCAGGCAATCCGGTCGGCGGATCACAACTGGCTCGACCGGCTATTGGATGATTTCCCGGAGCTGCGGGCGTTGGTGTTCAACGGCTCGACCGCCGCTTCCGCCGGTCGGCGGCTGCTTGGCGCAACCGATCGGCTGCGCCTAATCGACTTGCCGTCGTCGAGCGCGGCCAATACGCGGCCGTTCGCCGAAAAAGCTCGCGCTTGGGCGGTCCTCGCACAATTCGTCGCTTAGCACTTGCTCCGCGCGGCGAGCGGGACAACATGGCCATCATGAGTCCGACCGACGAAGATGAAGCCGACACCGACAAGAGACTGTCGATGGTCGACGAGGCGCTGGTTGCCGGCACCATCGCCAACACCAACGGCCTGCTGGTGATCGTCGCCAAGCTGGTCGCCCACGGGATCCTCGACAAGGACGATCTCAAGGCTTTCTCCGACGGCTATTCCAAGCCGCTCGACCATTTGGGAATGCGCGAGAATGAGCTGGTCAGCCAGATGCAGGACCAGATGGAAGCGACGCTCGCCGAGCTGATGCGCTTCCTGAGCGAGCGGGGCGGATCATGACGCAACACCCGGAACATCAAGGTCATTCGCACCATGGTCACCCTGGCGGCGGGGCATTACGCACGTCGGCACAGGCGACATTGCATTGCCTGACCGGCTGCGTGATCGGCGAGGTTCTCGGGCTTCTGATCGGCGTGACGCTGGGTTTGCCCCCATGGCAGACGATCGTTCTGCGACCACGTTGGCCTATCTGTCCGGAATGACTCTGGGGTTGCTGCCGGTGATGAAAGATCAGGGGGTCAGCCTATTGGGGGCGCTGCGCATCATCTGGATTGGCGAGGTCATTTCGATCGGCGTGATGGAAATAGTGATGAACTTCGTCGACTATCAGCTGGGCGGGATGAGCGCGCCATCGGTGGCGAGCTGGATGTTCTGGCGTGGACTCGCATTCGCCATCCCGGCTGGCTTCGTCGCGGCATGGCCGGTCAATTATTGGCTACTCAAGCGCGAGCTCAAGGCGTGCCACTGAAGGGCAACGGTTGATGCGGGGCGTTGCCAGGTAATCGTTCAGAGCCTATCTCGGCCCCATGTCGGCGGCAATCCTGAAGCTGTTCACCCTGTTTGCTCTGGCGTTGATGCCGTTCGGCATGAGCGCGGCGATGGCGGTTCCGGTGGATCACACATCCGCCGCTACAGCTGAACATTGCGGTGAGCACAGCGGCCAGCCCGCAGAGAAGTCCACGAAGCAATCGGCGGACTGCGCCATGGCCTGCTCGATGCTGATGGCGGCGGAGACTCGAATACAAGAGCTGGCTCCGGCTGTTTGTTTGGCGACCGCGCGTCCATTCGCCGAGCGCGATACGGGCCTTCACCCTGACACGGCGACTCCACCTCCAAAGCTCTCCTGAAATCCAATTTCGCAACTTGAATTCAGGAGAATCCAAAATGATTATCGTTACCGCCGCGGCGCTCGCCGCCGCTCAGCCGGCCGTGGTTCAGACAGCACCCGCGCCCGCCCCGCATTCCCAAATGGGACAGGCCGGTCCAAAAAAGGAAGAATGCTGCTGCAAGGACAAGATGGGTAAGGAGCACGCGAGCCATGATATGGACCGCATGCGCCACCATCAGGCCCACGCCGGCCGCTAGATGACGGGAGGCGCCGCTTGCACGCGGCGCCTCCTTTTCGCCAACTGCCACGACGCCCGATAACGCAGCGCATTCCGCTGCGTTATCCGAGCAATGGAGTCTGTCTTGAAAATCAACGTAACGATGGCGTTGAGCACGGTTGCGCTCTTATCGCTGCCCGAGCCGGCCGCGGCACAACACGCTGGGCACATGCCCGGGATGAATATGCCCGGCATGACGATGCCCGCTCCGAAGAAGAAGGCTGTCGCAAAGAAAAAGGCGCCGGCCAAGAAAGGGGCGGCCAAGAAGACTCCGGCGAAGCCCGCAGCGGAAAAGGAGGCATCCGCGAAGCCGGTAGAGGCCGCGCCGCAGCCATCAAACCAGCCTGCGACCATCGATCATTCGCAGATGGATCACGGCGCCATGCCGATGCCTGCGGTCTCAGCGCCGACGCCGGTCACAGAAGAGCTAGTGCCAACGGACCATTCTCAAATGGACCATGGTGCCATGCCGGGCATGGCCCAGGCCGGACACGCCGCCATGACGGGCGCGCTGGGCGCTTACCCGATGGAGCGAGAGTCGTCGGGCACGGCATGGCAGCCCGACGCATCGAAGCACGGGGGCCTGATGAGCGAAGCCGGCGACTGGACGCTGATGGGCCACGGCGTTCTAAACCTCGTCTACGATCATCAAAACGGCCGCCGGGGCGACGACAAGGCGTTCGCATCGGGCATGCTGATGGGCACGGCGCGCCGCCCGTTCGGTAACGGCACGCTGCAATTCAAGGCGATGGTCAGTCCCGACCCGTTAATGGGCAAGCGCGGCTATCCGCTGCTCCTGGCCAGTGGCGAGACAGCCAACGGCATCGACCGCCTGATCGATCGCCAGCATCCGCACGACTTCTTCATGGAATTGTCGGGCTCGGTGTCGCAGAACATCGGACCGAAGAGCAGCGTCTTTCTCTACGCCGCGCTGCCCGGCGAGCCGGCATTCGGGCCGCCCGCGTTCATGCATCGCGAAGCCATTCTGGACTCGCCTGAAGCGCCGATTACCCATCACTGGCTGGATTCGACGCACATCAGCTTCGGTGTGCTGACCGCCGGCGTGGTTGTCGATCGCGTGAAATTGGAATTCAGCCGGTTCAACGGCCGCGAGCCCGACCAGCATCGCTGGAAAATCGAGACCGGGCCCCTGGACTCAACCGCGGTCCGCCTGTCGTGGAACCCGACGGTCGAGCTCGCGCTGCAAGGGAGCTGGGGTCATTTCACCGATCCCGAGCAGCTCGAGCCGGGTGTCGACCAGAAGCGTTGGTCGGCGAGTCTTCTCTATGCGAGTGAGATTGCCCCCGATTGGAAGCTCGCGGGGACGCTCGCCTGGGGCCGCAAGACCGCTGAGGGCCACAGCGACGACGCATTCGCGTTCGAGGCTTCGCTCAAGCATCTCGGCTGGACCCTGTTCGGACGCGGCGAACTGACCGAGAACCGCGAGCTGGTCGACACCATTGAGCATGGCCCCGCCTATCGCGTCGGCAAGGTCTCGCTCGGCGCCGTCCGCGATCTCAAAATCGGCGACCATCTATCGCTGGGTGTGGGCGGCCTGCTCGCCGTGAACTTTGTCCCACATGCGCTCGCGCCCCTGTATGGCGGGAACAATCCGACCGGAGCGATGGGCTTCCTGCGCCTCAGGCTCGACTGATTTGACTAGTATTCCGCAAGCCCACATATGGCCTGCTCTCAAGCGCACGGCCCCTTCGTCTAGCGGTCCAGGACGTCGCCCTCTCACGGCGAAAACACGGGTTCGAGTCCCGTAGGGGTCACCAATCGCCAGCGCCGCCGATCGGATTGGATTTAGCCACCGGCGCCGCCGCTAGAACCTCGAATTGCCGCCGATTGCGACTCGGGTTGCTCAAAAGTCCGCAATCCGACTCTGGTTCCCGAGTCGCGAGCAGCCCGACGCACCCGGAATTGGGTTTCAGTCCCATTCCGGGACGCTCCCGAGCAGTTTTTTCGTGGATCACCAACACTTTGGACGGACGTCTGAAGAATGGAAAAATGCCGCTATTATATAAGTGTTAACCACTGGGTAACCGCAGCCGGTAAATCGCGCCTTCTCAATGAGTCAGCAAACGGCGATACAATAGCGCCGTTAATACTGCCGGCTCCCTAAGGAATGGCCGAATAAACTCTAGATACCCCTTGTCTCTTGGTAAGGTTTGCTTGCTGTGTAATGGCTAATACTAGGCTCGTTAACCACAGTATAGTTAAGTCACGATTCTGTAATGCTGGTCGAAACGCACCGGCTATAGAGTCGCAAGCTTGCCAAATTCCAAACTCGGTGTCTTGTGTTGAACAACGCGAGGTGTCGATTCTCGATTGTTAACCAGTCCCATTATGCGGATTGGGCGGGAAAGGCGGCCTTGGCAACAGCTGAAGCGGCGAGCCGCAGCGGCGGTTAAATAGGGGTGGGTTATGCGATACGAAGATGCTTCGGGCTCGTTCAGCGCGGTGACGGGTAATCCCGACGCGCGTGATGATGCGGACGTTCTGGCGGCTGGCAGCCGTGGTCCGGCAACCGGCAACACCATCACTGGTGCAGGAACGCTCACCGGCCAGGCCGGCGCGGATCTTGTTTCCGACGGTACCGGAAAGATCGTTGCGCTCGAGGGCGCCGGCGGCAGCGACACGTCCGACGGCGGAAGCCTTCAGGTCGGTGGCCGCTTCGGTAATCTCACCATGGATACCGACGGCAACTATCGATACCAGCCGAATGTCGAAACGCCCAACGGCGCCCGCGACGTGTTCCGTTACACTCTCGCCGACAATGCAGGCGCGCGCGATACCGCGACTCTGACGATCGAGATTGGCCGCGAACCGAAGAAGGTCGACGCTAACGCGCAACAAATCGTTCCCGGACCCGACGGAGTTGTCACGCTGCCACCCGGCGTTGAACTTTCCGATATCCATGTTGTCGGCCGCAACCTCGTCATCGATATGCCCGACGGCACCCAGATGATCATCATCGATGGCGCCGTGTTCGTTCCCCAGCTGGTGCTCAACGGCGTTGAAGTCCCCGCGACCAACCTCGCGGCGCTTCTGATCGACACAGAACCGCAGCCGGCGGGCGGGATTCCGCAGAGCAGCGGCGGTAACTTTGACATCCCCGTGCCTCCCCTCGATCCGGGCGTACCTCTCGGCGACCTCATTCCGCCCACGGAATTGCACTTCCCCGAACCCATTTTCGAGGAGGTCGGCGACATCCTCGACCGCGATCCGGAAGCTGGCACGGTCAATGTTCAGCTTGACGACGACGTTATTCCTGGCGCCAACGGCAACCTCGATGGCCCGGGCGATGACAATCCTGACGTTGTCGGCCAGAACAGTGCTTCCGGATCGCTTCCGGGCTCCGGCGGTGACGGGGCGCTCACGTGGGATCTGCTGAGCAGCGGCGCGCCCACGGGTTTCAGCTATGTCGATGGGCCAAACGGCTCGATCCTCGTCCAGCAGGTCCAGAACGCCATCACTGTCACGGTCCTGACGATCACCGTCAATGCGGGCACCGGCGCTTATACCGTCACCCAGAATGCGCCGATCCTCCACCCGACGCTGGATGGCCAGGCTGGTGACAATACCGAGAACAACGTCGGCTTCATCGTCGGCTACACCGTCACGGATTCGGACGGCGACATCGCTCCCGGAACGATGACGATCGACGTCGACGACGACACTCCGACCGTCAGCGTGACGGCGGGGTCGGACGCGAACGTCATCCTGACCACGCATGACGCGGCGACCATTGGCGCGGCCAGCGAGGCCGTCAGCACGTCGGTCAATTTTGGCGGCGTGTTCACCGGCACGACTGTATCCCCAGGCGCCGACGGCGCGGGCAGCGGCACCACCGGTGGTTATGCTTTGAGCACCACCGGCGGCGCGTCCGGCCTGACGCAGGGCGGAGTTGCGATCAACCTCTACAATGTCGGCGGAGTTATTGTCGGCTCGACCGCGGCCACCGCGGGCGCCATTGACGCGTCGAACACCGTGTTCACGGTGTCGACCACCAACACCGGCGTCGTCACGCTGACCCAGTTCAGCCAGATCGACCACACCAACACCGACCCGTCCCCGACGGGCGCTCCGTTCACCGATCACATTATCAGCCTCACCGACGGCTCGATCACGCTGACACGCAGCGAGACAGTCGTCGACCGGGACGGCGATTCAGTGACCGGTTCGGCGAGCGTCGGTATCGGCGCGAACCTGCGTTTCGTCGATGATGGTCCGACGATCAGCCTCGCCGACCGCGGCGAGGACCAGCTCATCGTCGATGAGACGGACCTGACTGCGAACGCGACCGGCAATTTCGCTGCCAACTTCAGCGCGAATTTCGGCGCTGACGGCCCCGCCGTCGGCGGCGGCATCGGCTATTCGCTCGGCATCAACGCCGGCGCCACCGGTCTCGTCGATACGCTAACCGGGCAAGCGGTCGTACTCAGTGTCGTCGGCGGCCAAGTTGTCGGCACTGCCGGTGCTGGCGGGCCCGTGGTCTTCATTGTGAGCGTCAATGGCAGCGGGGTCGTGACCCTCGACCAGCAGCGCGCTGTCGTCCACGACGATCCGACCGACCATGACGAAAGCGGCGTAAGCGCAGCGACGCTGAACGCCGACAATTTGATCACTCTCACAGCGACGGCAACCGATCGCGACGGCGACACGGCATCGCAGTTGATCAATATCGGCCAAAATCTGCACTTTGAGGACGACGGTCCGAACGTATCCAATCTTACGCCAGGACCCGGCGTGATTCTCGACGAGACGACCGGCGCGATTGCCGGCGCGGCCGGAGGAATGACGCCGATCAGCGCGACCAGCACTTCGGCAGTGATCTCTGCGACCTCTGCCTTCGGTGCAGATGGCCCGGCGGCCGTCGGAGCGACGGTTTATGGCTTGTCGCTGAGCGGTGGCGGCGCGACGGTCGCGAGCGGACTGCAGACGGCCGTCGGCGATTTCGCGATCACGCTGAACCTGGTCGATTCGACGCACATCACTGGCACCTACAACGGGGCGAACATCGCGTTCACGATCACAATGAACGCGAATGGGACGATCACCGTCCAGCAGAACGTCCCGCTCGAGCACCTGGTTGATGGGTCGAGCGCGGCTGCACATGACGATGCCCTCGACTTGGTCTTGGACGGCGAAGCGGCCACGAACCTCGTCAACGCCACGATCACCATCAAGGACGGCGACGGCGATACGGCAAGCGGATCGGTGGGCATCGGCAATCTGATCGTGTTCGAAGACGACGGTCCTTCGATCAACGTCACGGCTGGTGCGGACGCGGCAGTTCTCGTGCAGACGCAGGACGCCGATACGATCGGCGGCGCGACCGACACCCACGCCTCATCGGCGGCCTTCGGCGGCGTGTTCGGTGCGACCTCTTCGGGCGGCGCTGATGGCTCCGCGAGCGTCAATGGGACCTACACGCTGGGCGTGCCCGGAGCAGGCGCGAACGGCGTCGACTCCGGCCTCGACCAGGCCGGTGCCAGCATTTACCTGCACGTGATCGGCGGCAAGGTCGTCGGCTCGACTTCGAATACGCTGGCCGGGGTACTCCCGGGCAACACTGTGTTCGACGTTGGCGTCAGCGGGACGGGCGTGGTTACGCTGACGCAGTACAGCCAGATCGATCACACCAATGTCGACCCGTCACCGACGGGTACGCCGTTCGTGGATCACCTCATCAGCATGGCCGACGCTTTGGTGACGCTCACCTTCTCGTCGACCGTGACCGACAATGACGGCGATACGGCAACCGACAGCGAGACCGTCAACATCGGCGCGAACCTGCAGTTCGCCGATGACGGTCCCGACATCAGCGCGGCCCTCGTTTCGGAAAAAACCATTCGCATTGACGAGACCGACAATGTCGTCGCCGCTGGTGGTGAAACGGACGGCCCAGGCGGCAATCTCGGCACGGTTACAGTAACCCGCGCTGCCTATCTGACGGTCACCGACGTGCACGTCAGCGCCGACGCGCCAACCGCTTACAGCTATGCGCTGCAACTCGGCGCGCCGGGTGGGAACGGGCTGGTCAACTCCGGGCTGCTTCTGTCGACCAACAATGCGCCGATTTACCTCTACAATATCGGCGGGACGGTCGTCGGTTCGACCGCATTGACCGCTCCGGCAAGCATCGCCGACGCTTCGGTGGTATTCACCGTCTCGATCAATGCATCGGGCGACGTTACGCTCACCCAGATCCTCGCGGTCGAGCACTTCAATACGGCGTCCCTCGACGAAGACAGCACCGGCCTTGCGGCGGGCGCGCTCATCGTCGCCGTCACCGCCACCGACTTCGACGGCGACAAGGATAATGCGAGCGTCGACCTTGGCAGCATCATCCGCTTCGAGGATGACGGTCCGACCATCGACGTCACGACCAATCCCGACGCCGGTATCCTGGTTCAAACGCAGGACGCGGACACCATCGGCGCGGCCACCGACACCGCCAGCTCGGCCGTGAATTTCGGCGGCGCGTTCAACCTGATTTCCAGTGGCGGTTCTGACGGTGCGGCAAACACGCCGGCGCTGAGCTACACGCTGGGCGTGCCCGGCGCAGGCGTGAACGGCGTCGACTCCGGCCTCGACCAGACTGGCGCCAGCATTTATCTCCACATGATCGGCGGCAAGGTCGTTGGTTCGACCTCGAATACGCTGGCCGGGGTACTCCCGGGCAACACCGTGTTCGACGTTGGTGTCAGCGGCACCGGCGTGGTCACGCTGACCCAGTACAGCCAGATCGATCACACCAATGTCGATCCGACCCCGACCGTTTTGCCGTTCGCGGATCATATCATCAGCATGGTCGACAGCCTGGTGACGCTGACTGCATCGTCGTCCATCACCGACAATGACGGCGACACGGTTCTGGATAGCGCGACGATCAATATCGGCAACAACCTTCAGTTCGCCGATCACGGACCGACCGCCACCAACGATACCGACAGCATTGCCCCCGGCTTCTTCGGAACCGCGACCGGCAACGTCATGACTGGCGTCGAGGTTGCGATCCCCGAGGATACCAACGCCAGCGACGGCAACGCCGACAACGTTGGCGCCGATGCTCCGGGGCGTATCAGCCAGGTAACCTTCACTCATCCAATCACTCTCGTCGTGACGACGAGTGTGATCGCGCCAGGCGGCTCGACCGTAATCGCCGGCCAATATGGCGTGCTGACGATCTTCGCCAATGGCGACTATAGTTACGACCGCAACGAGGGCAGCGCCGGCGGCGTCAACGACGTGTTCACTTACACGTTGCGCGACTTCGACGGCGACACCGTCACCGCGACCCTGACGATCAACATCGGCGTCAATCCGCCGGTGGCGACGACGGCGAGCGCCGCGGTTGACGACGATGGCTTGGCCGGCGCCAATGCGGCTGGTGCCAACGACATCAACGCCAACACCTTCCCGAACCCCGATGACCTCGATGGCCCGGCTTCAAGCGAGGCGAGCTTCAGGGGTCAACTCGGCGTCACCGGCGGCGATGGGGACATCGACTTCAGCCTGATTGCCCCTGCGGGCCAGGTGGCGGTCGGTCAGGAAATGGTGACGTTCAGCTTCATTGCTGGCGTGCTCACCGCGACGATCGCGACGTCGCCCGATGCGACCCGCGTCGGCGACCCGCTGTTCACCGTTCAGCTGGATGGGGAGACTGGTGAATACATCGTCACCCTGGTCGACAACGTCCTGCACAACAACGATGCCAACGAAGACGAAGACGGCAGCGAAGTGTCGGTCAACATTCCATACCAGGTCGTCGATGTGGGCGGCAGCGTGTCGGCGGCCAATGGCACGCTGACGATCGTCTTCAATGATGACGTGGCGACCATTGATGTTACCAAGGGCTCCGACACTGGCGTTGTCCTGCAGACGCAGGATGCCGACACGATCGGCGGGGCGACCGACACCAACGCCACATCGGCGGCCTTCGGCGGCGTGTTCGGCCTGACCCTTGTCGCCGGTGCGGATGGCGCCGCGACTCCGGTACTCGGCTACACGCTGGGCGTGTCCTCGTCGGGCGTCGACTCCGGCC
>JBKJYX010000106.1:0-4031 GCA_046715575.1 Sphingomicrobium sp.
GTCGTTGCGGTACAGCGTCACCGAGGGGGCGCCGGTGATCGCCTCGTCGCTCTTGGACTGGGTGATTTCCGGCGCGAAATCGTTGCGCCGCCCGCTGAAGCGCGACTGGATCGCGATGTGCGGGAAATCCTCGGCGGTGAGCGAGCTGCCTTCGCTCTGAAGGCCGGCGCGGAACAGCACACCGGCCAATTGGCGGACGTTGCCCGGCCAGCCGTAGCGCATCAGCACCGCCAGCGCGTCGTTGCCGATCGACAGCTGGCGCAGCCCGGTTTGCTCCGAGAAACGCGCCAGCAAGTGGCGGGCGAGCGCGGGAATATCCCCGCTGCGATCGCGAAGCGGTGTCAGATTGACGACGGTGTTGCCGATGCGTTCGGCGAGGCCCGGATCGAAATCCTCCTGCAGTGGGCGGCTGGCGGTGGCGATCACCCGCACATCGACCGAGTTGCTGCCGTTGCAGCCGACCGGACGCACTTCGCCGGTGGCAAGCACGCGATCGAGCATGAGTTGGGTTTCCGTCGGCAAAGCGGAAATCTCGTCGAGCAGCAACGTGCCGCCGTCGGCTTCGAAGATCCGGCCGGTCTTGGCGGCGAAAGCGCCGGGGAACGCCCCTTTTTCATGACCGAACAGCTCGCTGTCGATGATGTTGGCGGCGATCGCCTTGCAATCCACGGTCACCAGGGGGCCGCGGGCGCGCAGGCTGGCGGCGTGAATCGCGCGGGCGAAAGTTTCCTTGCCCGTGCCCGGCTCGCCGACGATCAGGATCGGCAGCCGGTTGCGCGCGGCTTTCGCCGCGACCGCCAGGGGGGCGCGAAAATCGGGGGCTGCACCGACCAGCTGCTCGAGCGACAGTTCCGGGGCCAGCTTCTCGGTGACGGGGGCCAGCTCGCCCGCCGCGCGGCGCCGATCGGAATTGGCGGCCAAGGCCTCCAGCAGCCGTTCCTGGACCACCGGGCGGCTGAGGAAGTCACTCGCACCGGCACGCATGGCCTCGACCGCGACAGGGACCGATTCCCCGTCGGCAATGACGATGATCGGCAATTTTTCGCGGCACGAGTGGAGCAAAGCGATCAGGTCGGGGCCGGTGTCGCCGTTCCAGCTGCCGAGCAATGCGGCCTGGACCTCGCGTCCGTGCGGGCCCTGGAGCAAGCCAATCGCGGTTTCCCCGTCGGCGGCGCCGACGACGCTCCAGCCGGCGCGGCCGGCAATTGCCGACACCAGCCGCCGCTCATCGGGGTCCGCATCCAGCAGCAATAGCGACCGGGTGCGGCTCTCGCTGATCCGTTCCGCCTTCATGCCAACGGTCATAGCCCAGAGGAGTAAAGGGGCGCTTAAGGACTTGGGCGTGGCCCCACGGCTTGTTATGGAGCCCGCGTTGTTAATCGAAGTGGCGCCACGATCGCTTAAAAATCAGGGGAACAGCATGGCCATCGAGCCCGCAACCAATCAATCGCCCGAAGATTTCAAGGCGCATGAGCACGATTATCTCGAGTTCACCAGGCTCATGAAATATGGCGCCATCGCGTCCCTGGTGGTCGGGTTCATCGTCCTTCTGATCCTTTAGCGGCGCGTCCGAGCGCCAAATGAAAATTGCAGTGATTAGGGAGTTGGCTCCGGGCGAGACGCGCTGCGCCGCGATTCCCGAGACGGTGAAGAAATTCACGGGCTTGGGAGCGACCGTCGCGGTCGAGTGCGGAACCGGCGAGCACGCTTTGATTGCCGACGCGGATTTCGAGGCGGCGGGTGCGGCTGTGGGATCGCGAACCGAGGTTCTCAAGGGAGCCGGGGCGATTCTCTGCGTGCTCGGTCCCGATCCTGCCACGCTCGATGGGGCCGAACAGGGTGCGCTGCTGATCGGAGCCCTGGATCCGCTCGGGCGTCGCGATGCCATCGATGCCTATGCAAAGGCGGGGCTTGAAGCGCTGGCGATGGAGTGGATGCCGCGGATTTCGCGCGCCCAGTCGATGGACGTCCTGTCGTCGCAGTCGAACCTTGCCGGCTACAAGGCGGTGATCGAGGCCGCCGACGCTTATGGCCGCGCCTTTCCGATGATGATGACCGCGGCCGGCACGATCAGTCCCGCCAAGGTATTCGTGATGGGCGTCGGGGTCGCCGGTTTGCAGGCGATCGCCACGGCGCGGCGAATGGGCGCGCAGGTCAGCGCCACCGATGTCCGCGCGGCAACCCGGGAGCAGATCCTATCGCTCGGCGCCAAGCCGATCTTCGTCGAGAATGTCGCGGGCATCGAGGGCGAGGGCGCGGGCGGCTATGCCACGGAAATGTCGCCGGAATATCAGAAAGCGCAGGCCGAGCTGGTGTCCAGCCACATCGCCAAGCAGGACATTGTCGTCACTACCGCGCTGATCCCGGGCAAGCCGGCCCCGCGGCTGATCAGCGATGCGCAGATCGCGACCATGCGTGTCGGCAGCATCATCGTCGACCTCGCCGCCGAGGCCGGCGGCAATGTCGAGGGCTGCGTCGCGGGGACAAGCGTGCGGCGTCATGACGTCACGATCATTGGTGCCGGCAATCTCGCGCGGAGCCTGCCCGCCGATGCGTCGGCGCTATTCGCGCGCAACGTCTACAACTTCCTCAGCGCTTTCTGGGACCAGGATGCGAGCAAGCCGGTGCTGCCGGACGACGACGAGCTGATGAAGGGCACGCGCCTGACCCTCGGCGGCAAGGTCGTCCACGAGCGGCTGGGCTAGGCTGCGGGCACGTCCTCGGGGCGTCGGCACAGGTCCTGGAGCGTGTGGAGCGCCCGGCGAAACATCGGCCCACAGCTAATCGAGCGCTGCTCGGTCCGCCAGAGTCTGCCAATCCGGGCGGATCGGCGCGATTAACGACGCGCGAGTCGGACCCGATTCGCTTATCTAGTGTCCGGCCGGCCAAGCACCTCAAGAACCCAGTCGGGAGGGTCCCAAACACGTCGATGGAGCAGACGCACGGAAGCACCCGCTGTATCAAACGGGTGCTGTCTATACTCTTGAATCAAAAAGCTAAAACGATCGGCCGAAACCGACCGTCTGGTTTAGCCGCCGCTGCCCGCGTTGCCTTTGCCGCTACCTAGCAGCCAGTTCCAAAAGCTCCACATCGTACGTCCCCTGTAATCACACTGCGAGTCTGCAGTTGAGGGGATGTTAACCTTAATCGATATGGTTAGCAAACAATTAACCTTAAGCGACGCTCCTCTTCTGGGTGGCGGAGATGCGCTTGGTCAGGCTTTCGAGGCTCATCGGACGCCCGATGATGAAGCCTTGGGCGACGTCGCATTTCATCTCGATCAAGGCTTCGAGGGTTTCCTGTTGCTCAACCCCTTCGGCCACCACCTTGCGGCCGAGCGAGTGAGCGAGGGCGATGGTCGATTGCACCATCACCCGGTCGCCTCGGTTGTCGATCATCGCCTTGACGAAGCTTTGGTCGATTTTGATTTCGCCGGCCGGGATCTTCTTCAAATATTCGAGGGTCGAAAGGCCGGTGCCGTAATCGTCGATCGAAATATTGATCCCGAGCTCGCGCAGCCTGCCCAGCATGTCCACCGCTTCCCCGCTGCTGACGAGGGCGGCGGTCTCGGTCAGCTCGAGCGTCAGATTCCGGGCTTCGAGCCCATGCCTGGCAAGCAGGGCGGACAAGCGAAGCGTGAAATTCCGGTCGGTGAGCAGCCGCGCCGAGAGGTTGACTGCGATGTTGAAGTCCAGGCCTCGCCGGGTAATCGCCGCCCCCGCAGCGACAGCTTTGTCGAGAACGAAGTCTGTCAGTTTGCCAATACGGTCGTGCTGCTCGGCCGCGGCGACGAATTCCGACGCCGCGATCGGGCCCTTGGTCGGATGGGTCCAGCGGGCGAGCGCTTCGGCGCCGATGATCTGCCGCGAAGCAAGATCGAGCTTCGGTTGGTAGGCGACCCAGACCTCGCCCTTGTCGATCGCGGTATCGAGCTGGCTCAGGATCGACAGCTTCCAGGAGGCATCCAACAGGCTGTCGGGATCGTGGAATTTCCACTTGAGGCCGTCGTGCGCCGCTTCTTCGGCCGCGAC
>JBKJYX010000107.1:0-2779 GCA_046715575.1 Sphingomicrobium sp.
CATTGGGCCAACGCTTGACCGCATCCTCGCCAACCACAGCTATCCACCCGCGCTCGAGGTGCTGCTCGCCGAGGCACTGGTGCTGACCGCGCTGCTCGGATCGCTGCTCAAGGACCCCCAGGGCCAGCTGACCATCCAGGCGCAGACCGAACATGGCATCGTCCACTTGCTGGTGTGCGATTACCGGGGCGGCGAGCTGCGCGGCTATATCCGCCATGACCCTGACCGGCTGGCCGAGGCAGGGCCGCATCCGACGTTATTTTCGCTGTTCGGCAAGGGCTATCTGGCGATCACGTTCGACCAGCCGGCGACCGACGAGCGCTATCAAGGCATCGTCCCGCTCGAGGGCGAGGGGCTGGGCGAGGCGGCGCAAAGCTATTTCAGCCAGTCCGAGCAAATCCCGTCGATCGTCCGCCTGGCGGCGCGCAAGGACGAGGCCGGATGGGTGGCGGGCGGATTGATGTTCCAGCATCTGCCCGAGGGCGAGGAAGGCCGCGATCGGCTCCACACGCGGCTCGATCACCCCGACTGGCCGCACGTCGCGGTCCTCGCCGGGTCGGTCAAGCCGGACGAGCTCACCGATCCATCGCTCCCACTCGACGACCTCGTCTGGCGCATGTTCCACGAGGAGGAAGAGGTGCGGGCGCTGGAGCCGCTGCGCCTGACCAAGGGCTGCCGCTGCAGCCTTGACTATGTGCGATCGGTGATCGCCCGTTTCCCGGAGGACGAGCGAGCCGCGATGGTCGGCGAAGACGGGCTGATCCGGGTCGACTGCGCCTTTTGCTCGCTGAGCTTCCCGATCGCTCTCGACGAGGTCTCGTGAGCCCAACCGCCGCTTCCATCAGGACTTTCGATTCTTAAGAATTTCGTGCTAAAGCAACGACTATGCGGGGTGTAGGGATGATCGCGGCACTCGGTGTGGGAGGAGCGGCATTATTGCTGCTCGTTGCCGCTGCTCGCCCCTCGGCGCTGGCCCAGACCAGCCCCGGCCTGTGGGAAATCGATGGTCTTCCAAGCGCCGGCGCGGCGGTCCGCCAATGCGTCGCGAACACGGCTCTGCTGGCTCGAGTCGAACATAGCGGCCAGGCCTGCAAGCAGGTCGTGATCAGCGATACCGAGACCACGGCGGTGATCGAATACACCTGCACCGGCGGCGGCTTCGGGCGGAGCAAGCTGACCCTTCTGACGCCGCGGTCGCTGCGGATCGAGACTCAGGGAATTTCCGAAAATTTTCCGTTCAACTACGTCATTCAGGCGCGGCGGGTCGGAGAATGCACCGCTCATTAAGCGGGCGTTTAACAAGACTGTCCTAAACAGCGGTTGTGCCGGTTGGCACGCTTTCCTCCCAATCGGGCAAGTATGCCCGGTACCTGGGCCGCCTTCTCACCCGAGCGGGCGGCCCTTCTTTTACAGCTCCAGCCGATTTACAGGGCGGCGATGCTCTATTTTCTCGTGAAAGCGGTCGTCTCCGGCGTGCTGATCGCCATCATCTCCGAAGTGGCGCGGCGCAACCCCGGTTGGGGCGGTTTGCTCGCTTCGCTGCCGCTGACCTCGCTGATCGCGATACTCTGGCTTTGGCGCGATACCAGCGACCCGTTGCGAATCGCCGACCAGGCGACCAGCACCTTCTGGTTCGTCCTGCCGTCACTGCCGCTGTTCCTGATCATCCCGACGATGCTTCGCGCCGGCTGGGGTTTCTGGCCGACGATTCTGATCGCGTGCGCGATTACGCTGGGTCTCTATGCGGCGATGTTCGCGTTCAGCGACCGCCTCGGGATTCGGCTTTGAAACGGGCGGTCGTGCTCCTGTCGGGCGGGCTCGACTCGATGGTCTGCGCCGGGCTGGCGCGGGAGACGGGCTTCGAAGTGTTGGCCCTGACCATCGATTACGGCCAGCGGCACCGCGTCGAGCTGACGGCGGCCAAGGTGATCGCCGCCAAGCTCGCCGATCGCCACATCGTCCTGCCGCTTGACCTTACGGCCTTCGGCGGATCGGCGCTGACCAGCGATGTGGCCGTGCCCAAGGACGCAGTCGGCGCGGCGGGCATCACAATAACCTACGTGCCGGCGCGCAACACGTTCTTCCTCAGCCTGGCGCTCGCCTGGGCGGAAGCGGCCGGAGCTCGCGATCTGTTCATCGGCGTCAACGCGCTCGATTATTCGGGCTATCCCGATTGCCGGCCGGAATTCATCGCTGCCTTCGAGGCGCTGGCCAATCGCGCCACCAAGGGCGGCGTCGAAGGGGAGGAATTCGCCTTCGACGCCCCGCTCTTGGCGATGACCAAAGCTGATATCGCCCGCGAGGCCCAGCGGCTCGGGCTCGACGCGGGGCTCAGCCACAGCTGTTACGACCCGGCGCCCGACGGGGCGCATTGTGGCCGCTGCGATGCGTGCCGCCTGCGCGCGCGCGGATTCGCCGAGGCTGGCCTGGCCGACCCGACACGCTATGCCGACCGGGCGGACGCCGGCACATGAGCTACGCCGTCAAGGAATGTTTCCTGACCTTGCAGGGCGAGGGTGTCCATGCCGGAGCGCGGGCGGTGATCCTGCGCTTCGCCGGCTGCAATCTGTGGTCAGGGCGTGAAGCCGACCGGGCGGATGCCTTGTGCAAATTCTGCGACACCGACTTTGTCGGGATGTACGGCCCCGGGGTCGGCAAGTTCGCCGACCGCGAAGATCTTGCCGGGCGCGTCGAGGCGGTGTGGGGTCAAAGATGCGAGGGACGTCTGGTGGTGATCACTGGAGGCGAGCCGATGCTCCAGTTGGACAAAGCGTTGATC